>JAPORZ010000229.1:0-1704 GCA_026709915.1 Gammaproteobacteria bacterium | reverse complement strand
GCGCGCGTCACTTTATCGCCACGCCCAGAATGATGTTCACGGTGCAGTGGTAAGCTGTGCTCTGCGTGCCCACGCACCAGTTGTAGTCGTTGGAGGTGTGCGGCCGGTAGGTGGGGCGGTCGCCTTCGTTGCGGTTGCAAAAGCAGTTGCCGCAGGAGGCTTTGCCGCAGCAGTCGTTGTAGGAGATGATGTAGTCCTTGCCATCGCCCGGATTTTTGCAGGTGCCGATCCAGGTGATTGACGACATTTCTGTGCCTGGCGGGCAGCTGTTGACGGTGCCGCCGCAGCAGGAGCACAGGTAGCCGTCGATGGCGCAGTTGCGCCAGTACTCGCAGGTGGCCGGGTCGCCCGGGTCCAGTTCAGGCGGGCCGGGCTGTTGCGTATCCGCGGCGCGGGCGACCGGCAGTAACGGTATCATGGAACCGCCTGCAATGGCGCCGCCCAGCCCGCCGAGAAACCCTCTGCGCGAGGAGGTCTTGGCCACGTTTCTGGAAACGTTTTCCGTCAGTTTGTCAAACCAGTTCATGTGCTTCTCTCCCGCTTATGCTTATTGTGAGGCATACACCAGCAACGGCCAGTTATGGTAGAAATCGGCAATGGTGTTGAGTTGCGCGCCGGAGCGGGCGTCATAGACTTCCAGGTTCATCTCAATATTGGTGGTTACGATCCTGGGCGCATCACCCATGGTGATATCGAAAGCAATGGCGGGCAGCGCCAGCGCAATACGTTGTACCCGGGTTTTTGTGGCAGTGTCGAATACCCAGATCTCCGTACCGGGGTCATCGTGGGAGCCTTCTCCGCCATCCGGGTGCATCAGCACGTACAGACGCCCGGCGCTGTCCGTCGCCGCCAGCCAGGCGCCGCCGGGACGCCAGTTCTGCGCCTTGTCTTCTTCGTTTAACAGGCTCCATTGTTCGCCTAGAGTGGCCACGGCGCCGGTTAAGTCAATTTCCTGCACCTGGCCCTGGTAGCTGGGGAAATAACCCGTGCCGTCGATGATTGCAGGGCGCTCGAACAAGGCGTCCTCGTCCACATCGAAGAACGGCTCGCTCTGGTTCTGCTCCGTGACCTGACCGTTCTCATCAAGCTGGAAGCTGACCATGGAACCGTTACCGCACAGGGAACTGAAGCCGCGCTGGCCGGTGGGGTAGATGCCGGCGCAGGTCGGCAACTGCACCCCGTTCACAACCTTACGCTGTTCCAGGTCAACCACGGTCACAAAGGTGCCGGGCGTAAAACTGAAAAACAACAGGAACTTTTCGTCGTCGATGAGGGAGATGATAAACTTGCTGACCAGTATTTCCGCGCGTTTGAGTTTGGGGTCATCCAGGATGATCTCATCGATGGGCAGCAGGGTGGCCTTGTCGTAGATGGTCAGCACATCGGTGCGGTTGCCGCGCGTGCCGCGATCGTAATAATGCTCCAGCACATACAGCTCCGGCTTGTTCAGCGCCTGGGTGAAGGCCGCAATAAAACCACCGTTGAAGGTGCCCTTGAAATAGTCCTTGAGCTCACCGCCGTTGGTATCCAGCACGATAAACCGGCCCAGGGACATGTGGTCAAAGGCTGCATCATGCACAATGACCCAGTCGTCCGGGTAGGGCAAGGGCAGGGTTTGCACCTGGCCCAGCTCGTCATTCGGCAACTCTGCCAAGGCGGTATATGTCATACCCAGCAACAGCACAAATCGCAGGAATTGTTTCA
>JAPORZ010000226.1 GCA_026709915.1 Gammaproteobacteria bacterium | reverse complement strand
GCCGGTCGCCACCGAGGTCAGCTTTATGACAGCCTTCAGACCCTTCTCCGCGCAGCCTGCAGAGGTGATACTGAGCCTTGACGAAGAAAAATTCTGGCAGGTGTATGAGCGGCTATTGTTTGCGGAATAAACGTGAAAAAAATTAACATCCTCTTGCTGCTGTTGCTGGCCCTGGCAGGCTGCGATCAAGGCCGCGAACAGGCCGACTCGACGCCCCCTGCAAGCCCGGCGCAACCGGTCGTTGCCCTGGTAATGAAATCGCTCGCGAACGAGTTCTTCAGCACCATGGCAGAGGGCGCAAAACAGCACCACGCCGCCCAGCGCGTGCCTTACAAGCTGATTGTGAACGGCATAAAAAACGAGAGCGATCTGGCGCAACAGGTCGCCTTGATCGACCAGATGGTCGCCGCCGGGGCCGGTGCGATAGTCATCGCGCCGGCGGATTCCAAAGCCCTTATCCCGGCCTTGGCCCGGGCACACCAGGCCGGCGCCATCATCGTCAACATAGACAATAAACTGGATGCCGGGGTGCTGGCTCAATACGGGCTCAAAGTACCTTTTGTAGGCCCTGACAATCGCGCCGGGGCGCGCCTGGTGGGAAATTATCTTGCCGGGCATCTGGCGCAAAATGACCAGGTCGCCATTCTGGAAGGGGTCCCGACCGCGTACAATTCGCAACAACGCCGCGCCGGTTTTGAAGATGCCGCCAACGCCAACGGGCTGGACATCGTTACCGTGCAAAGCGCCTTCTGGGAGCAGACGCGGGCGGCTGAGGTCACGGCCGGGATCCTGGTGCGGTTTCCGCAACTCAAGGCAATTTTGTGCGCCAACGACAGTATGGCTCTGGGCGCGGTGTCAGCCTTGCGTCAGGTCGGCAGGGAAAATGATGTGCAGGTCGTCGGGTTCGACAATATTTCTGCGGCACAGGCGCTGATACGGACCGGCGCCGTGCTGGCAACGGCCGACCAGCATGCCGATCAGCTGGCAGTGTACGGTATTGAGTATGCCCTTGACATGCTGGCGCAGGGAGGAGAACCGGAAGATCTCACAACCAGCGTGGACCTGGTCACTATGGCCTCGTTGTAACCGTGCGAGCCATTGGTTTCGCCCACTGCGCGCGTCAGCATTAAGTTGTAAGAGTACCAGCCAATGCCACCCGCCCGCCTCAGCATCAGCGATTTGCATAAATCCTTTGCGACACCCGTCTTGTGCGGCGTCAATATGACCGTCAAACCGGGAGAAGTGCACGGGTTGATCGGCGAGAACGGGGCCGGCAAATCAACCTTGATGAATATCCTCTGCGGGTTACTCCCCTGGGACCAGGGCAAACTTTTTCTGGACGGCGCCAGCTATACCCCCGGCAATGCCGGGGATGCTCTGCGCCGGGGCATCACCCTGGCGGCGCAGGAACTCAGCCTTATCGACACCCTGTCTGTTGCCGAGAATATTTTTCTGCGGCGCCTGCCCGCGCGCCACGCGGTGATTCGCTACCCGGAACTGCTGCACCGGGCGGGGCAGCTGATGCAGCGGGTCGGTATGGAAATTGCTGACCCGGGCACACCTGTCAGCCGCATCTCCCTGGCACAACGCCAACTCACCGAACTGGCGAAAGCGCTGGCTTTTGACAGCCGGCTTTTGATCCTGGATGAACCCACCGCAGCCTTGACGGAACCGCAAGCGCAACGGCTGCATCGGATCATACGTGAGCTTGCCGCCGGGGGCGCCGCCGTCATTTACATCAGTCACCGGCTCAAGGATGTGGTTGATGTGTCGGACACCATTTCCGTATTACGGGACGGACAAGTGGTCAACAGCGCGCCAGCCGGAACTCTCACGCCCGCGGCAATGATTCGCCTGATGTCAGGACGGGCGAGCAAGGCTGACACCGCGGCGCGCGGCAGCACCGTCAACCGCGGCGGGATAACCCTGGAGATTGACGGACTGGCCTCCAGGCAACTTCCGCATCCCATTTCCTTCTGCTGTTTTGCCGGGGAAATCATCGGTATCGCCGGGCTGGCCGGTTCCGGGCAAGCGGAGTTGCTGCAAACGATTTTCAAGCTGCACCCAGCGACGCGCGGCACAGTTACGCGGCGCCTCGGCGCTGCGCGCATCAGGTTGCACAGCCCGCGCCAGGCCATAGAGCTGGGCCTCGGGTTTTTGCCTGAAGACCGCAAGCAGCAGGGGATATTCGCCGGGCAGTCCATCCGTCTGAACCTGACGCTGCCGGGTTTGCAAAAACATGCCGGCAGGTGCGGCGTTATCCGCTCCTCCCATGAACACCTGGCAACCGAGCAGCAGTTGGATCAATTATCGGTAAAACGCGTGGATGCAGACCAGCATATCGAACTGCTGAGCGGCGGTAACCAGCAAAAAGTGCTGGTGAGTCGCTGGCTGCACCAGGGCGCCGATATTTTTCTTCTCAATGAACCCACGCGCGGGGTTGATGTCCCTACCAAACACTTCCTGCATGATCTTTTCCGGAAACTGGCCGCCCGCGGCCGGACCCTGGTCATCGTCTCCAGTGAAATCGAGGAACTGATGACACTCTGTCATCGCATCTTAGTATTGTCCAATCGCAAACCGGTCAAAATGTTCAACCGGGACGAATGGGACTATAACGCCATCCTGGCCGCGGCGTTCAGTGAATACAGCGCCGAGCGCCGGCACTGACTGGTGGCGACGTTGACCCACCCAGAGCCACAGCGCCGCGCCAGGACGGTTCAACAGCGTTTGGAAAAATACTTTACCGCCGGTTCGCTGGCGCTGTTAATCGTGTTTTTCGGTATCGCCTCGGACAACTTTTTTTCCCTGACCACGTTTGCTTCAATACTCAACCAGCTGCCGGCATTGACGGTGGTCGCGGTCGGTATGACCCTGGTATTGATTGTCGGCTGTATTGATCTGTCTGTCGGTTCGGTGGTGGGGCTGAGCTCTGCGGTGGCCGGAATGGCTGCGGTAGTGTATGGACTGCCGTTACCGCTGGCCTTGCTGCTCGGTTTCATAACAGGCGCCCTGTGTGGCCTGGTCAATGGTTGTTTGAGCAGCTGGTTTGCCTTGCCCTCGTTTATCGTTACCTTAGGGATGCTGGAAATGGCGCGCGGTCTGGCCTACCTGACTACCGGTTCACAAACCCTGTTTATCGGCGCCTCTATTCAGCAATTATCGTTGCCCATAACGGGCATCGGCGTATCGCCGGCCCTGATTATTGCCATATCAATAGTGATTCTGGCCCATTTCCTGGTGCGCAACACCGTGTTTGGGCGGTATATTGTCGCCATCGGTACCAACGAGACTGCGGCGCGTATGTCCGGCATCCCGATACACCCTTATCGCATCTCGGTACTGGTCGTATCCGGGAGTCTGGCGGGGCTGGGCGGTTTGTTCAACGCCGCCTACCTGGGCGCCGCTGACCCCAATGCCGGCATTGGCCTTGAATTGTCGGCTATCGCCGCCGCCGTGATCGGGGGCACCAGCCTGATGGGCGGCAGGGGTTCGGTGGCCGGCGCCTTTATGGGCGTACTGATTATCGCCGTGTTGCAGAACGGTCTGGCCCAGCTCGGGGCAACGGAACCGGTCAAGCGCTTAATCACCGGCGGGGTTATCATTGCCGCCGTCCTGTTTGACCACTGGCGTTTGCGGAGGAGGGAGCGGTAGTGGGAACCTCTAATTTTTCGACCTCTGCGCGCGTCGGGATCGAGGTCGCGGCGCCGGCGCGTTCCACCGACAGTGATGCCGCCAGCGCCGCAAACCGGGCTGCTTCATTCAGTACATAACCCTCAGCCAAGGCGGCGGCCAGTGTGCCGCAAAAACAATCGCCGGCGCCGGTCGTGTCCGTTACCTGCGCCCGCCGCCCCGGGATCAGTTCGCTTTGTTCACGCTCAACAACCACCGCGCCCTTCTCACCCAAGGTGACAATGACGGCCGGTCCGTCCCGCCCGATCAGCTTTCTTGCGCCGGTAATCGCCCCCTCCACCTCAGTGGGCGCTTCAGGCAGCTGTGCATAAGCGCCAAGCTCGGACTCATTGAGGACCAGAATATCGGTCAATGAAAACAATCCGGCGCCTTCCGGGAGCGCCGGCGCGGCATTCAGTATGGTTATCCCGCGGCGGGCGGGCGCGCCGGAAAAGAGGGTTTTTACTGTTTCGACCGGGCTTTCCAACTGGGCGAGAAAGATGCCGCAGCCCGCCAGCTTTTCAGGCCGGATAGCAGCCGCGGTCAAGGTGGCATTGGCGCCCGCAGCGATGACGATGGCATTCTCACCGGCTGCGGACACATTGATAAAAGCCTGTCCGGTAGGCTGCCGGGGATTACTCTCGACCATTGCCGTATCCACCCCGTTATCCTGTAAAAAAGCCCGCATGACGTTACCCGCCTCATCGGCGCCCGTCGCCCCAATCATCAATGTCCTGGCCCCCATACGAGCCGCGGCCAGCGCCTGATTGGCGCCCTTGCCCCCCGGATAATGGGTCACGCGCCGGGCAACAACAGTCTCCCCCGGACGCGGCAACTCAGCTACCAGGGCAACGACATCCTGGTTGATCGAACCCAGCACGCAAACATCCCCATTATTGCGGTTGCGTTTGGCTTTCATTATTTTCGTCAATGGGTTAACCTGCTTGGCATAGGGTTGGAAAATGGTAGCATTATTCACATGAATACACAGCCCAGTTTCGTCTGTGGCGTGGGCGGCAAGCCGTTGCTCTACCAGACTATCGGTAATGCCCTGACGGATGCCGCGCGCAGGTTCCCGCAGCGGGAAGCCCTGGTAGTATGCCAGCAGGGTATTCGCTGGAACTACGCAGAGTTGCTGCACCGGGTGGATGAACTGGCCGCAGGGTTGGTGGCGCTGGGTTTTGAGCCCGGGGACCGGGTCGGTATCTGGGCGCCCAACTGTGCCGAATGGACGCTGACCCAATTTGCCACGGCTCGGGCCGGGCTGATCCTGGTGAATATCAACCCGGCGTATCGCACCCACGAACTGGAATATGCGTTGAACAAGGTGGGCTGCAAGGGACTGGTTACCGCGACTGCCTTTAAGAGCAGCGATTATCTGGCCATGCTGGCGCAACTGGCGCCGGAATTGAACAGCGCCGAACCGGGGCGCCTGGCGGCGCAAAGACTGCCGGCGCTGCGTAGCGTCATAAGCCTGGATGATGAGGCAACGCCCGGTTGTTATAACTTCGCAGCCGTGGCTGCCGGTGGCGGCACGGCTGAGCGGAAGCGGCTGGATGAGTTATGCGCGCAGTTGCAACCCGACGACCCGATCAACATTCAGTTCACCAGCGGCACCACCGGCTCGCCCAAGGGCGCCACCCTGACCCACTTCAACATTCTCAACAACGGCTACTTCACCGGGCAGGCCATGCGGTTCACCGAGCGCGACCGGCTCTGTATCCCGGTGCCGTTCTATCACTGTTTCGGCATGGTAATGGGCAACCTCAACTGCATTGTGCACGGCGCCACCATGGTAGTGCCGAGCGCTGGTTTCGATCCCGCCCTGACCCTGGCCGCGGTCAGCGCGGAACGCTGCACGGCGCTGTATGGCGTGCCCACCATGTTCATCGCCGAGCTGGAGCTGCCGGATTTCCGCGCATATAACCTGAGTAGCCTGCGCACCGGCATCATGGCCGGGTCGTCCTGCCCCATTGAAGTGATGAAACGGGTGGTGGCCGAGATGCACATGAGCGAGGTCACTATCGCCTATGGCATGACCGAGACCAGCCCGGTCAGTTTCCAGAGCAGCACCGATGACCCGTTGCAACGGCGGGTTTCCACCGTGGGCCGTATCCACCCCCACGTACAGGTAAAGATCATTGATGCCGAGGGACGCACTGTGCCTCGCGGTGAAAAAGGCGAGTTGTGCACCCGGGGCTACAACGTCATGCCAGGCTACTGGGATGACCCGGAACGCACGCGCGAGGCCATTGACGCGGCCGGCTGGATGCACACCGGCGATTTGGCCACCATTGATGCGGACGGCTACTGCAATATCGTCGGACGCGTGAAAGACATGGTCATCCGCGGCGGCGAGAACATTTACCCCAGAGAAGTGGAAGAGTTCCTGTACGGGCAGGAGCCGGTGCAGGACGTGGCTGTTTTCGGCGTGCCCGATGACAAGTATGGCGAACAACTGTGCGCCTGGATCAAGCTGAAACCGGGGCAAAAGGCAGACGCGGAGGAAATCAGGGCGTTGTGCAAGGATAATCTGGCCCATTACAAGGCGCCGTATTACATCCGTTTCGTCGATGATTTTCCCATGACGGTGACCGGCAAGCTGCAGAAGTTCATCATGCGCGCGCGCATGATCGAGGAGCTGGGGCTGACGCAGCAGGAAACTGCCTGACTGTTGGTAACCTCCGTCGCTTAACCCAACTTTTCTGACAACAACTCGTTAACCTGTTTCGGGTTGGCCTTGCCT
>JAPORZ010000052.1 GCA_026709915.1 Gammaproteobacteria bacterium | reverse complement strand
CGGATTCTGGCGTTCAGGCGGCTTTTGTGGCGGGCGGCTTTGTTTTTGTGGATCAGGCCTTTGTTGGCCATTCTGTCGATGACGGGCACGGCGGACTGGTAGGCGGCGGTTGCTGCGGTTTTATCACCACTGGCAATCGATTCCACGACTTTCCTGAGATACGTCCGTAACATGGAACGGCGCGAGTTGTTGTGCAGACGGCGTTTGGCCGCCTGACGGGCGCGTTTCTTCGCTGATGCAATATTAGCCAAAATGTGACTCCTGACAGTCGGTAATCAATCAAAGCCGCTACTATGCAGGCAAGACGGCGGCTTGTCAAACCGGATTTTGTCGGTACAGGACAGGATGAGGGCTGTAACAGACGGCCTGTTCCCGCAAGGTTTTGTGTGGTAAATCCTGTATATCCTGCCTATCCGTGTTAAATTCCACCCATGCGCAACAAGCTGCTCAAGTCCACCCTGGTGGTCAGCCTGATGACATCGTTGTCGCGCCTGCTGGGGTTGGTTCGGGACGTGATCATCGGCGCCATGTTTGGTCCCGGGGCGGGGGTGGATGCGTTTATCGTCGCGTTTCGTATCCCTAACTTCCTGCGTCGGATTTTCGCGGAAGGCGGTTTCTCGCAGGCGTTTGTGCCGGTGTTATCGGAATACCGGGAGCGCCGCAGCCGCGACGAGGTGAGCGCTTTGCTGGAACATACCGTTGCGGTATTGGGTTCCTGGTTGTGCGTGACCACGGTTATCGGCGTGCTGGCGGCGCCGCTGCTGATCTGGCTCTTTGCGCCCGGCTTCAGCGCCGACCTGGAGAAGCAGGCGCTGGCCGCCCGCATGTTGAGCATCACCTTTCCCTACATCCTGTTTATTTCCTTAACTGCGATGGCGGGTGGCATACTCAATACCTACCGGCGCTTTGCCGTGCCCGCGTTCACGCCGGTATTGCTCAACCTGTCACTGATTGGCTGCGCGCTGTGGTTGACGCCATATTTCCCCGCAGAGCAACGGGTGGTGGCCCTGGCCTGGGGCGTGTTGATCGCCGGTGTCGCGCAACTGTTGTTTCAGTTCCCGTTCCTGCTCAAATTGAGGCTGTTGCCACGGCCCCGTTTCAGGCGCGACCGGGAAGGCGTGGGCAGAATAATCAAATTGATGATACCGACCCTGTTCGCCGTTTCCGTCACCCAGGTGAACCTGATGGTCGATACCATTATTGCATCCTTTCTGGAAACGGGCAGTATCTCCTGGCTGTATTTTTCCGACCGGCTGGTCGAGTTTCCGTTGGGCGTGTTTGGCATTGCGCTGGCTACTGTGGTGCTGCCTAGTCTGGCGGCGGAACATGCCGGCAAGGACCACGCGGCGTTTAATAAAACCCTGGACTGGGCCTTGCGCTGGGCGCTGTTGGTGGCGCTTCCCGCCAGCGCCGGCCTGATGCTGCTGGGGGCGCCGCTGTTGACCGCGCTGTTTCAATATAACGAATTTTCCGCCTACGACGTACACATGGCCCATCGCAGCCTGCTCATGTACGCGCTGGGGCTGCCAGCCTTTATCCTGGTGAAGGTGCTGTCTGCGGGCTTTTTTTCCAAACAGGACACCAAAACCCCGGTCACCGTCGCGGTGCTTGCCATGCTCGCCAACATCGTGCTGAACCTGGCGCTGGTCGTTCCTCTGGCCCATGCCGGTCTGGCTCTGGCTACCTCCCTGTCGGCCTGTCTCAACGCCGCTTTGCTTTACTACGCACTGCGCCGGAAAAAAGGCTTCCAGACCAGTCCCGGCTGGCTCTTGCACCTGGGCCGGATCGGTCTGGCGCTGGCGGTGATGGCCCTGGCGCTGGTGTATTTCGTGCCGGCGCCATCCACCTGGCTGCAATGGGGTCTGTATGAGCGCGCCGTTAATGTAGTATCATTCACCCTTGCCGGCGCCTTGGCCTACTTCGCTACCCTGTGGCTGTGCGGCCTGCGCCTGCGTAATTTAAGGAACCTCTAATTTTTAGAGGTGGCCTCACGCTAATCTGCGTAATCTGTGGATGAACTATGGAACTGATCAGGTACTCATACAATCTCAAGTCCCGACATCGGGGTTGTGTTGCCACTATCGGTAACTATGACGGCATTCACCTGGGCCACCAGGCGGTGCTCAGGCAGCTCAGGCGCCATGCCGAGGTGATGGGGCTGCCGGCGCTGGTGATCACTTTTGAGCCGCACCCGCAGGAGTTTTTCAATGTGGAAAAAGCGCCGACTCGCATTACCAGTTTTCGGGAAAAGCTGGAGATGCTCAAACAGCAGGACATCGACCGGGTGCTGTGCCTGCGCTTCCAGCAGGGCGTTGCCGACCTCTCGGCTGAGCAGTTTATCGAGCAGGCGCTGGTCGGCGACCTGTCGATCAAGCGGCTTATCATCGGTGATGATTTCAAGTTCGGCAAGAACCGGCGCGGCGACTACCAGATGCTGCGCGAGTTCGGCCAGCGCCTGGGTTTCGATGTCATCCTGACTGAGACGCACCGGCTGGATGGCGACCGGGTGAGCAGCAGCAGCATCCGCGCGCGCTTGCAGGAAAGTCGCTTCGAAGATGCACAGCTGCTGCTGGGACGCTATTTCAGTATTAGTGGGCGGGTGGCGCATGGCGCTGCGCGCGGACGTCAGTTGGGTTTTCCGACTGCGAACATCAACCTCGGCAAGCGCCACGTGCCGTTGCGCGGCGTATTCGCAGTGAGCGTCAAAGGCGCCGGCGAGAAAACCCACTTGGGTGTCGCCAACCTGGGCACGCGTCCGGTCTTCGAGGATACGAAACTGCTATTGGAGGCGCACTTGTTCGACTTCGATCAAATGATTTACGGCAGGCATATCAGCGTAGAATTCTTCAAACGCCTGCGCGATGAGCGCAAGTTTTCCTCCATCGACGAACTGGTGGCACAGATCGCAGCGGACATCAGCATTGCCAGGGAATTTTTCAAAATTCAGGGAACCTCTAAAAATGCCCTCGGTGGCGCCTGAGCAGAGACGGAAGCGGAAAAGTATGATTTGCCGTTTCTGTCATGCACAAATCTGCAAACATGGCTGATTATAAAGACACGCTGTGCCTGCCCAGGACCGACTTCCCCATGAAGGGAAATCTGGCGCAGCGCGAGCCGGGGATGTTACGGCGCTGGCAGGAACTGGATGTTTATGGCCGTATCCGGCAACGCCGGGCCGGGCGCGACAAGTATATCCTGCATGACGGCCCGCCGTATGCCAATGGCGATATCCACCTGGGCCATGCTGTCAACAAGATCCTGAAAGACATCATCATCAAGTCGCACAGCCTGGATGGGTTTGACTGCCCTTACGTGCCCGGTTGGGACTGTCATGGCCTGCCCATTGAGCACCAGGTGGAAAAGAAGATCGGCAAGGCCGGCGCGCGGGTCGAACCGCGCCGGTTTCGCGATGCCTGCCGCGACTATGCGCACAAGCAGGTTAACCGGCAGCGCATTGATTTTGAACGGCTGGGGGTGTTGGGCGACTGGGATGCGCCGTACCTGACCATGAATTATCAGACCGAAGCCGACATTGTGCGGGCGCTGGGCCGGATGATTGAGGCCGGGCACCTGACCCAGGGTTTCAAACCGGTGTACTGGTGTCTCGATTGCACCTCGGCATTGGCGGAAGCCGAGGTCGAATATCTCGACAAACAGTCGCCGGCGGTGGATGTGTGCTTTCCTGTCGTTGATGCCGAGGCCGTGTTCGCGGCAGCGTCGGAACCAGGCCCGGCGCGCGGGGACGGGCGCCTGTCCCTGGTGATTTGGACCACCACGCCCTGGACCCTGCCGGCCAATCAGGCGGTGGCGCTGAATGCGGGGTTTGATTACGTCATCGTGCAGTGCGAATCAGCGCGCGGCCGGGAACGGTTGGTGCTGGCGGAAAAACTGGCGTCATCGGCATTGCATCGTTACGGCGTGGAAAACTACCACATTCTGGCCCGCTGCAAGGGTTCAGCGCTGGTCGGCGTGCAACTGCAGCATCCGTTTTATGCGCGTCGGGTGCCGGTGATTTTAGGCGATCATGTGACCCTGGAGACCGGCACCGGCGCGGTGCACACGGCGCCGGGCCACGGTGTGGACGACTACCACGCAGGGCTGGAATACGGCTTGCCCGTCACTAATCCGGTGGCCGATAACGGCTGCTTCCGGGACGATACCGAGCTGTTTGCCGGTGAACACGTGTTCAAGGCCAATGCCCATATCATTGAAGTATTGATCGACAATCACAATCTGCTGGTGGAAACCACGCTGGGGCACAGTTACCCCCACTGCTGGCGGCACAAGTCTCCGGTCATCTTCCGCACCACGCCGCAGTGGTTTTTCAGCATGGACGCCCGAGACTTGCGCGCCGCGGCCATGGACGCGATCGACCAGGTGCAGTGGACACCTGACTGGGGCCGCCAGCGCATTCGCTCCATGGTGGGCGAGCGTGGCGACTGGTGTATCTCCCGGCAGCGCACCTGGGGCGTGCCCATCGCAGTGTTTATCGACCGCGACACAGGCGCGTTGCACCCTGACACGCCGCGCCTGATCGAGGCGGTCGCACAGCGCATAGAGCAGTCCGGAGTGGATGCCTGGTTCGAACTCGATGAGGTGGAATTGCTCGGCGCCGACGCGCCGCGCTACCGCAAGGTGACGAATATCCTGGACGTCTGGTTCGATTCGGGCGTGACCCATGCCACCGTGCTGGCGCGTGATGAGCAGCTGGCCTACCCCGCCGATCTCTATCTGGAAGGTTCGGACCAGCACCGCGGCTGGTTCCAGTCGTCACTGTTGACCTCGGTCGGCATCAACCGGCAGGCGCCGTACCGGGGTGTGCTCACGCATGGGTTCGCAGTGGATGCCAAAGGCATGAAAATGTCCAAATCGCTGGGCAATGTGGTGGCGCCGCAGCAAGTCATGCAGACCCTGGGCGCCGATGTGCTCAGGTTATGGGTGTCCGCCACCGACTACCGCAGTGAGATGAACGTATCTGCTGAGATATTGAAACGCACCGCGGACGCCTATCGCCGTATCCGCAACACCGCCCGTTATCTGTTGGCCAACCTGGACCAGTTCGACCCCGACACACAGTGTGTGCCGGCTGAGGAATTACTGGAACTGGATCGGTGGGCATTGCTGGAAACCAGGCGCTTGCAGGAACAGATCATTAGCGCCTATAAGGGTTTCCAGTTCCACCTCATCTACCAGAAACTGCATCATTACTGTGCCGTGACTTTGGGTGGGTTCTACCTGGATATCATCAAGGACCGCATCTATACATTGCAACGCAGCAGCCCGGCGCGGCGCTCGGCGCAGACCGCCATGTACCATATTGCCGAGGCGCTGGTGCGCTGGCTGGCGCCGGTGCTCAGTTTCACCGCAGATGAATACTGGCAATACCTGCCCGGCAGGCGCAGTGAATCCGTATTTCTGGAAGAGTGGTATCGGGATTTTCCCGACGTGAGCATCTCTGAGCACTGGCCCGCCATCATCAAAGTACGCGAGGCAGTCAGCCGGGAGCTCGAGCGCCTGCGCGCGGACGGCGCCATAGGTTCCTCTCTGGACGCGGCGGTGCGGTTGTATTGCGACGGTACGCTCAGGACTGCCTTGGATTATCCGGGAGACGAGTTACGTCATATCTTCATCACCTCCGCGGCGCAGGTACAGCCTGCCGCGGACCGCCCGGCAGCTGCCCGACAGAGTGAACAGGACGGCCTCTGGCTCCAGGTAACGCCGTCAAGCCATAGCAAATGTGTGCGTTGCTGGCACCGCTGCGAAGACCTCGGTGTGGACCCGGCGCACCCGCAACTGTGCAGCCGCTGCGTGGTGAATGTGGTCGGGGCGGGGGAAACGCGGCGGTTTTGTTGATGTTGAACGTCAGTCAATGAAAACCACAGCTTTGCGCTGGCTCTGGCTTACGTTGTTGGTCATCATCCTCGACCAGGTGAGCAAATCCATGGCGGTACAGTGGCTGACGTTACACCAGGCGTTGCCGGTGTTGCCGGGCTTCAACCTCACCCTGGTGCATAATACCGGCGCCGCGTTCAGTTTTCTCAGCGAGGCCGGCGGTTGGCAGCGTTACTTTTTCATCGCATTGACGCTGGTCATCAGTCTGGTGCTGCTGGTCTGGCTCACCCGCTTGCCGGCCGGAAAATCAATGCTGGCCTGCGCTCTGGCCTTGGTCCTCGGCGGCGCCGCCGGCAACCTGTGGGACCGGTTGCACTATGGCTATGTGGTGGACTTTCTCGAGGTATATTACAACCAGTGGTCCTGGCCGGTATTCAATATTGCCGATTCCGCCATCACCCTCGGCGCCGCGCTGCTGATTCTGGATGCCTTCAGGAAGCCCTGAGCGCTGAAGCTGTAATATGGTAACCTCTAAAAATGCCCTCCGTGGCACATAAGCAGAGACGGAAATGAAAAAGTGTGATTTTTCATTTCC
>JAPORZ010000065.1 GCA_026709915.1 Gammaproteobacteria bacterium | reverse complement strand
AAGAAAGGGAGCCTTTCGGCTCCCCTTCTGCATAAGGCGCAAAGCTTTTACGAATGGATCAATTGCCGCAAGTATTGGCGGACATCGACCAGCTCCCGCCACCGCCTTTGCATTGAAAGCACTGGCGGACCAAGGCAAGTGTCGTCTCGGTCCCGCATCCGGTGTTAGACGGATGTGGCATCCATGCGGGGGAAGCTGGTGGACTGGGATCGGCGGGGGTTCTGAACGAGGCTGCGATTAATGGGACATTATGGTACCAACTGTCGCTATCACTTACATACACGGCTACACAATAGCTTTTCTCTGGTTTCGCTCGGAGTGTCTGTTGCCATGAAGTTAGGGGAATGGTTCCATTTATTCCACGTATCGCTGCTTGAGAATACGACGGTTGACCCCCCTGTGATGTAGATAGCGCAAAGCATGTACTCCGATCTAATTCGCCATACCTCATCGTATAGGGTGATTCTATTGTACAGTCAATGCTGGGATGAGTAACTTGCAAATTATTGCAATTAGCAGTGGCAGTTCCGATGGCCGCGCTTAAATCCAAGCTGTAGTTTACCTCCCATTCATGATTGCTGTTTATCGTTATGCTTGACTCAAAAGTGAAACCGGTATTAGCCACTGAATCAATCGTCCCGGTTTGCTGCGCCCATCCCGGCGCGGACAGCGCCACCATCAGGCAGGCCGCCGCCCAATATACCGGCAGCCCACGGGCAGCTTTCGTTGCCGCTATGTTACCGGCTAAAAGTCGTCGATAAGGGCTACCCCCCCCCCCCGATTTTTGAGGGTGCGTGTCAGTTGCGTCATACTCATCTCTCCAGTCTGTTGGTGTATGGAATTACAACTACTTCGCCTCAGAGTATAACATATTCCGGCCTTGACCCGGAATCCAGTAGACGAAAAAACACCTTATAAAGGAGATTTTTCCACTGGATTCCTGCTTTCGCAGGACAAATCGGCAGGATAGCCGATTTGCACAGCCACGGCTGCCCGTAGGGTTGCGTCCAGGGAGGGACGCAATGAATGACGAGCGGGAATGTCTTTGTTTTTCCTCGGTGGAATATATGGGGTGGCCTTAACCTGTTTCCGCTTTCGGTTCCCGGGTCAGTAACTCGTGCACTGCTTGCTGCGGGCTGGCCTGGCCGTCGATGACCTGCAAGACCTGGGCGCTGATGGGCATGTCAACGCCGTGCTTGTGTGCCAAGGCGCAAACCACGCGGGTGGTATGCAGCCCTTCGACGGCCTGACCGATCTCTGCCAGGGCCTGTTCCGGGCTGCTGCCCCGGGCCAGCGCCAGACCGAAGCGGCGGTTGCGGGACTGGTCGTCGGTGCAGGTCAGCGCCAGGTCGCCCAGACCGGCCAGCCCCATGAAGGTATCGCGCCGGCCTCCCAGCGCCTGCCCCAGGCGCATGATCTCGGCCAGCCCACGGGCGATCAGCGCCGCGCGCGCATTGGCGCCGAAACGCAGTCCGTCGGCGATGCCGGCGGCAATAGCCATGACGTTTTTTACCGCGCCGCCGACCTGTACGCCGACAATATCATCGTGGGTGTAGGTCCTGAACGTCTCGCAATGGAATAACGCGGCAAAATCCGCGGCCACGGCCGCTTCCCGTGCAGCAATGGTGACTGCGGTCGGCAGACCCGCCGCCACCTCCTGCGCAAACGACGGTCCGGATAACACCGCCAGCGGCGCCTCCGGCAGGTATTGTTGCACCAGCAGGTGGTTAAGCTCCAGGGTGTTCGGTTCGATGCCCTTGCAGGCCAGGCAGATGCTGAAATCTCGCTTTGGCAGGGCCTGCAACTGCGCCAGCACATCTGTGAGGCCGGCGCAGGGAGTGACCAGCAGGACATGGCGCACGCCCGCCGGCAAGGGCGTAAACCGGCGCACAACGGTCAACGTTGCAGGAAACTCGTGGCCGGGAAGATGGTAGTTGTTGCAGCCCTCTGCCAGCAACCGCTCCAGGTGTGCGTCAAGGCAGTCCCACAGCAAAGTCCGATGCCCGTTGCGCGCCAGCACCAGGGCCAGCGCGGTGCCCCAGGAGCCCGCGCCGACAACCATTATCTGGCGCTGAGGAAGCTCCGTCAATGCTGTGTTTCGCTCTCGGTTGCGCGTTTTTGCAAGTGCTGCTGGTACACGGCGTCAAAATTGATCGGCGCCAGCAACAGCTGCGGGAAACCGGCGCGGGTCACCAGGTCGGATATCATTTCCCGTACAAACGGAAACAGGATATTGGGGCACATGGTCGCCATCAGACGCCCGGCTATCTCTTTGGGGAAATCAACTATGCGAAAGATACCGGCCTGTTGCACCTCGGCCAGATAGACCGTTTTTTCCTCGTGGCTCACTGTCGCGGTGACCGACAAGGTCACTTCGTACAGATTATCACCAAGATTGTCTGTGGAGTTGGCGATATCCATGTGCACGGAAGGCTTCCACTGCTCGCGGAATATCTGCGGGGAGCTGGGGGTTTCCAGCGACACGTTCTTGACGTAGATTTTCTGTATTTCAAACTGCCCGCGCGCGCCGGTTTGCTCGGTCGCTGCGGGTTGGTTTTCCTGTTCCTCTGTCATCGTTTTGCTCCGGTGTTACTCGCGGGTGATTGGCAGGTTGGCGCTACGCCATGCCTCCAGGCCACCCTTCAATGAATAGATTTTCTCAAACCCGGCCAGTTTGAGTATGCGTCCCGCCTTGACTCCATCTAAGTTGCGATTGCAGCAAAAGATGATCGGGTTGTCCTTGAATTTTTGCAGTTCCTTCTTTCTGTCCTCCAACTCTGCGGTCGGGATATTACGTGCGCTGATGATGTGGCCGGCGGCAAAGTCGGCGCTCGTGCGCAAGTCCAGCAACAGCGCCTTATCATGGTTCAACAGGCGCGTGACTTCTGTCGGCCCGACCTGGGACAGCCCGGACATGGAAGAACCAAAAACATTCCACAGCAACAAGGCCAGTATCGCCACAAACAGGCACACCAGCCACAGATGATTGGCAATGAATTCGGGTAACTTTTCCATGCGGGTAACAAACAGGTAACGGGTGATGGGTATTATACAAGGAACCTCCGAAAATACCATGCACAGCGCTTTCATTCCTGGTACAAACGTGTATAATCACGCTTTAAGGAACACTTACGGAAGAAAATACTACGGTTAATGTCAAACGATGTGCCGGAATAATCAGGGGAACCAGTATGAGCACACTATTTTATAAAGCGCTGATCGAGGCGAATGTGACTGAAGCGACCGCGACAAATGCCGCAGCAGAACTTGATGACTACAAGCGTGACGTAACCTCGCTCAATATCAGGCTTGACATACTGCTCATCGGCATGGGCATGCTGATCGCCCTCGAAGTTTTCGATATATTTCTTTAATTCACACTGCGCCGAAACCGCAGGCGCAAACAAAACCTGTAACTGACCGACCCGCCATGCGCCTGTCCCATCGCCCTATGGTATTGCTCATTCTGGATGGCTGGGGCTATTCGGAAACCACCGCTTATAACGCCATCCACAGCGCCAGGAAACCGGTGTGGGACCAGTTGTGGGACGACTACCCGCACACCCTGCTGAACGCCTCCGGCCTGGATGTGGGTCTGCCGGCGCGCCAGATGGGCAACTCGGAAACGGGCCACATGAATATCGGCTCCGGGCGTATTGTTGATCAGGAATTTACCCGTATTACCAAGGCGATTGAAGACGGGTCTTTCTTTGCAAACCCGGTACTTAAGGACGCTCTGGCCACTGCCGCGCAGCGGGGACGCGCGGTGCATATTATGGGCCTGCTGTCGCCGGGCGGGGTGCACAACCACCAGGAGCATATCTTTGCCCTGCTGGAGTTTGCCGCGCAGTATGATGTGCGCGAGCTCTACCTGCACGCGTTCCTGGACGGCCGGGATACGCCGCCCAAAAGCGCAGGAGAGTACCTCGATGAGGCGCACCTGAAGATGCAGGAACTGGGCAAGGGGCGCTTCGCCAGCGTGGTCGGGCGCTACTATGCTATGGATCGTAACCAGCACTGGGACCGGACTGAGGTCGCCTACAAGCTGATCGCGGCGGCGGCGGCCGAGCGCGAGTCGGTCGATGCGCTCAGCGCGGTGGACCTGGCCTATGCTCGCGGCGAGACGGATGAGTTCGTGCAGCCGACTGCGATTGTGCCCCGGGGCGGCAGCGCGGCGCGGGTCGAGGCAGGCGATGTGGTCATCTTCAGCAACTATCGGGCAGACCGGGCCAGACAACTGGCCGAGGCGTTCAGCGCCGCGCATTTCGATGCGTTCGACCGCGGCGCGCCGATAGACCTGGGCGCGTTCATCAGCATGACGGAGTACCGCGCGGACTTTGATTTTCCGGCGCTGTTCCCACCGGCCCGCCTGAACAATGTGCTGGGTGAATATCTGGCCGCAGCGGGCCTGAAACAGTTGCGCATCGCGGAAACGGAAAAATATGCCCACGTTACGTTCTTCTTCAATGGCGGGGAGGAGCGCGTGTTCGAGGGTGAGGAGCGTATCTTAGTCCCCTCTCCGCATGTGGCCACTTATGATCTGTGTCCGGAAATGAGCGCGCCGGAGGTCACCGCGCGCCTGACTGCGGCCATCGCGGCGCAAAAATTTGACGTGATCATCTGTAACTACGCCAATGCCGACATGGTAGGGCATACCGGCAACTTCGACGCGGCCGTCAAGGCCGTCGAAACCATCGATGCCTGCCTCGGTCAAATCCTTGAGCAGACCCGGCGCGTCGGCGGCGAACTGCTGATCACCTCCGACCACGGCAATGCCGAGCAGATGCGCTCGTTCATTACGGAAAAAATCAAGGAGCAGGCGCATACGGCCCACACAGAAAACCTGGTGCCGTTCCTGTATGTGGGGCGCTGTGCAGAAGTGATGCCCAGCGCTAGCGCGGCCCTGTGTGATGTGGCGCCGACCCTGTTATACCTCATGGACATGGAAAAGCCGCCGGAGATGACCGGCAACGCCTTGTTCAGGCTGGTATGAGATGGTATAAGTTGAGTATGAACACGACGCATACTATTAAAGGAACCTCTGCAAATGCCCTCCGTAGCACTTTTAGAGGCGCCTTCAAAGCTATTTGCTGCTGCCTGTTGGTTATCGCCCTGCCGGCGCAGGCACAAGCGCCGGCGGCCACCGAAGCGGCAGAACTGCCTGTCGATGAGATCAGAACATTTGCAGAGGTGTTCGCCAAGATCAAGAGTGATTACGTGGAAGAGGTTGCAGACAAGGCGCTGCTGGAGCACGCGATCCGGGGGATGCTGCAAGGCCTGGACCCGCATTCGAGTTACCTGGATGAGGAAGCCTACTTGGACTTGCAGGAGGGTACCACGGGGGAATTCGGTGGCCTGGGTATCGAAGTAGGTATGGAAAACGGATTCATCAAGGTCATCTCGCCCATTGACGATACCCCGGCGCAACAGGCGGGCTTGCAGGCCGGCGACCTGATCATCCGCCTGGATGAGACGCCGGTAAAAGGGATGTCCCTGACTGACGCGGTCACGCACATGAGGGGTGAGCCGGGCACCGATATTACCCTGACTATTATCCGGGACGGCGCCGAAAAGCCGCTGAAAGTCACCATTACCAGGGATGTGATCAAAGTCAAAAGCGTCAGGACCCGGACCTTGGAACCGGGCTTTGGCTACCTGCGCATCTCGCACTTCCAGTCCCGCACTGCGGAGGACGCGCGGGCCGCGCTGCAGCAACTGAAGCAGGACAACGACGGCCAACTGCACGGCTTGATCCTGGATATGCGCAACAATCCCGGCGGTATCCTGAGCTCGGCCGTGGGTGTTGCCGACTTGTTCCTGGAATCCGGGCTGATCGTTTACACGGAAGGCCGGGTGGACGATTCAAAACTGAGTTTCAACGCCAAACCCGCTGACCTGCTGGACGGCGCGCCCATCGTGGCGCTGGTGAACGCCGGATCGGCGTCCGCCTCGGAGATCGTGGCAGGCGCCTTGCAGGATCACAAGCGCGGCATCGTCATGGGACACAAAACCTTCGGCAAGGGTTCGGTACAGACGGTGCTACCGGTTTCCAACGCCGCCGCGCTGAAACTGACCACCGCACGTTATTACACGCCCTCAGGCCGCTCCATACAGGTTTACGGCATCGAACCCGACGTTATCCTGAGCCGGGTGAAGATCGAATCTCTGGCGGATGAGGAAGCGCTGCTCGTCACCGAAGACAACCTCAGGCAGCGCCTCGATAACGAAAACGGGGAAACCACCCCGGAGGCAACCGACGAGGCCGCAGCCACGGAACAGGAAACCGCTGCACTGCTCACCGAAGACTACGCCCTGCAACAAGCCCTGAACCTGCTCAAGGGTTTGCAAATACTAGGGGCTGTAACGGAGTAGCAGCTACAGCGCCAAATCCGTCAACAAACGTCTGGCCGCTACGGCTCGTATTTTCTCGCCTAAGGGG
>JAPORZ010000214.1 GCA_026709915.1 Gammaproteobacteria bacterium | reverse complement strand
CGATGACCTTCCTGCTGCTGGCCGTCGGGCCGTTTTACATTCGTTGGGTGATGTCCCTGATGGCTTCATAGCACCACACTTCCAGGCGCGCCTGATTATGGTAACCTCTAAAAATGCCCTCCGTGGCACATAAGCAGAGGCGCCCTTATTTCCTGTTTCCTGCAAAACCGAAAATAACCAGAAATACAGAAGTGATTAACAAAAACAACACCGGGAACAGGATATCCGCCAGGACTGAGTTGGATCGGGCATGCTCAAATTTGAAATCCGGCAGCTTGTGATATTCTTCGACTGATATTCTGGTACTTGAAAGAATAGCAGTCTCCAATTCGTTATTCAGGGCCGAAAGGGCGTCAATGCCTTCCCGGGTAAAACGCTGGGTGGTATCGAAATCTGAACCTGCCACCCGAAAAAACGCACGTTGCGCGATAATCGCCGGCGATACAAATTGCAGGGTATCCAATAATTCCGAGCGACGGCGATTGCTGTCATCAAGAGCCGCCACGATCGGCGCGGTCTTTTCCAACACCATTTTGTTGGTGAAATACATGGCTCTGAAGTATTCGTTCTCCATTCCCTGTCCGACCGATAACTCCGGGTGATCATCCAAAAACTGCCGGGTAAGCGCATCCTTATGCTTCCAGGCCTCGTTCTTGGCGGTGCGAGCGTCGGACAGGTAAGCAAGTTTTGAGGGCTGTGGATACAGACCTTCGGCGGCGCTGTTCGCCAGCGCAGGAAGCGCGAGCGTTACGAGCACCCATAGACTGACCAGACTGCCCACGGCAACTTCGCTGCGCTTGACAAAACTCACGACAAAAAAGATAGCGCTTACCCAAAAGAGACTGTAGGCCAGGA
This sequence comes from Gammaproteobacteria bacterium, assembly GCA_026709915.1. Lineage (GTDB taxonomy): Bacteria > Pseudomonadota > Gammaproteobacteria > Eutrophobiales > Eutrophobiaceae > JAAXHV01. Next base: position 5,635 of record JAPORZ010000214.1, on the reverse strand, counting down.
AAACCAGCAGCCAAAGTGCGCCTGGGACGAGACCTGCCGACCCGCTAAAGGCTATCCCGATGCAGGTTGACAAGCCCGCTAACAACAACAGCAACCCGGTTCTCGTTAGCAGCCGGGCCGCAATGATCTTGCCCAAACTGACCGGATAGGACAGCAACAGGTGCAGAGTGCCGCGGGTGCGGTCTGTGGCGATGACATCAAACGACAGTCCGATTAACAGCAGTGGCAACACAAATACCAGGAAAAACGACAGATCAAATCTGCCGTGCGCCAGAACAGTGGGATTTTCAAAGCCATAAAGCTCCACCATGGTGATGTGGTCGCGCGCCGGCGACACATTAAGTCGCGTGGGCAGCAGTTCCGTATTACCGATGGCCAGGTGGCTCAGTGGGGCGGCGCCCAGTGCCATGGATTTCTCGATGGCGCCAGGTCTGGCGTCAAAAAACGGGGGTGGTTTCACGCCGTCTTTTTCAAAGGCAATGAGTGTCTGTCGCCATTTTTCCATGGCCGCGTCAACTCGGGCCTCGTGTTGAGACAGGATTGCACTGTGGTGTTCACGCCAAATGACTCCGGACCAGACTGCATACAGCGAAGCCAGCAGCGTAAACAGCAGGACGGCCAGCGCCACGGGCGATTTGCGCAGGCGTAACAATTCAAGTTTTACCAGGGCTTGTCTCATTTAACAGCTTCCAGATTACAAGCTCGATAAGCCGCCCAGCGGGCAAACAGGAATGCCGCGCCGGCCCATAACAGCAAGATGCCAAACATTTTGAGGTATTGTGGAAAGAACTCACCCAGGCTGGGCATAGTTGCCGGGTAATCGCGTATCGTGCGCCAGAGGTTTATATCTGATTCATAAAGGATGGCATTTTTGCCGCCCTTATACAGCAGGTCTTCGTTTAATTGCCGGATGGTAACGCGCCGGTTCTCCTCGGCTCCGGCGATAAAATCGGCGTGGTGATAACGGTCGGCGCCGGCCAGCCCGGAAGACAAGTTAATGGTCGGGATCGTAGGCGAAAAAACAGACAGCAGTTGCATTGACCTCTCTTGAGCGTGGTAACGGTCGGCTATTTTTGCATAGTATTCGTCGAATAACGGGTTGCCATATTCCTCGGTGGCCAGCAGGAAATCGCTACGAAAGTCAACCGGCGCATCTTCGACCTTGGTTACGCCATATCTTTCCAAAAATTCAGCTTTCCGTTGTTCCTGCGCTTCCGGGTTGTTCATATAGCCAAAACGGATGTCCTGGATGGTTTTGAGTGCATCGACACCATTTGGATGAGGCGTAGCCGTGACCGCCACATCAGCTGCGAAGCGCGGCGCTAGCACAGTCATCATACACCACATTACAAACAGGCATATCGCCGCCGTGCGGCGACTGCTGCACAGCGCGGACACGCCAATTGCCAGCAAGGCGTAAATTGCGAAATAGACACCATAGGTGAAGAAAAGACCGACCAGCCGCAATGACAAGTCCGACTGCGATGCTCCTTTATCAAATACAAATACTGCCACCAGCACGAACAGGCTGATTGGCAGCAGCAAACTCAGCAGAGACAGGGAGGCGCTTGCCAGTTTACCCCTGAACAGGACGCCCGGCGCCGCGCCATGGGTCATGGCCTGTCTGAGCGTGCCATCTTCGCGCTCACCGGCATAGGCGCCGAACAAAAGTAAAATCAACACCAGCGGCACGATATATTGCATTACCCAGGCTGGGCTCAACGTCACGAAACGCGCCAAATCTCCCTGTCCTTCGGCATAGCGAAATTCAGCCGGATTTTGCACATGGGCCACCAACCAGACGGCCTGTCCCGCATAGTCAATACTGCCCGGATCAAAACTGGAAAGCGTTGGAATCGGCTTGAAGGCGTAGCGCGCAAAATGTGCAGCCTTGTGTGCGTTTCTAGGCCCTTGATCGTTCCAGATATCCCGATCCCGCTGCGCAGCGGCAGCGCGCTCGGCCTCAAAATTATTGGTTCGGTTTACTCCGACTGCAATGGCGGCAAGCATGACAAACACTACAGACAGGTACAGCGCTATGACTTTGCTGTTGCGGCGCGAGACCAGCGCCTCCTTGCTGACGATGACGGCGGCGCTCATGTGCGCTCTCCGGCAGCGGTTTGCATGTGCTCAAGGTAAATGGCTTCAAGTTGTTGACCGGAAACCGATTTTGCATCAATAACCTCAACCAGGTGTCCAGCCTGCAAAATACCGATCCTGTCCCCGATTTCTCTAGCTCGAAACAAGTCATGCGTGGCCATGAGGATGGCCCCCTTCCGGTCCCGCCGCTCATCAAGCAGCTCGCAAAACTCATTGGCTGCTTGCGGGTCCAGCCCGGCCAACGGTTCGTCCAGCAACAGGGCATCGGCATCTTTGGCGACGGCGCAGGCTATCCCGACTTTTTGTTGCATTCCTTTGGAGTACTGTGCGGCGCGCTTGTGAATGTCATCCTGTGATAACCCCGCGTCTGACAGGCAGCCAAGCAATTCATTATGGTCCGGGAAGCGGCCTGAGAGTTCAGTAAAGAACTTCAGGTTTTCATACCCGGTCAGCTCCGGGTACAGCGCCACTTTCTCCGGAATGTAGGCGACATGTTTACGGGCGCCGACCGGGTCGGCAGACACATCCTGGCCGTTAATGAAGGCCTTGCCTTGCGTCGGTTCGATGAAACCCAGGAAAATATGGATCGCAGTCGTTTTTCCTGCGCCATTCGAGCCAAGAACGCAGAATATCTCTCCTGGAGAGACAGTCAGCGTCAGCCCCTTCAGGACCATTTGGTCGTTAAATGACTTTGATAATGCCTTTGCTTCGATCACTGGTTAATTCTCCATGGTGCGGAGTTGCGTGAAAACAGTCATAGTCTGTGATTTATCTCTTAAGGCCACCTCTAAAAATTAGAGGTTACCTTAAAAATCAAAACTGGCGCCGCCGCCAAAGCTGGCCCCGCGCTCAATGGTTGCGGATGCGCCGCCCAAGGCGCCGCCGCCAAAGCCGGCGGTGTAGATGTCCTCATCAAGCACGTTATCTCCCCACAAATAGAGTTCAAAGCGATCATTGCCAATACCGATTCTAAGGTCGAGTTTGTGGTACCGGTCAAACAGCAGGTTGTTGGCAGGCGTGGCCTGTCGTGCGCCTGAATAACCGTAGCTCAGGCGGCTTCTGAGCGTGAGCCCCGAACCGTCCGCCAGTTTCAGTGGGTGGGTATGGGTCAGCGCCGCGCTGGCGCTCCAATATGGGCTGTTGGGTATCCTGTTGCCCTCTTCAACCGGCGCAAAGCTGTTCTCCGGTACCCCGGCAATCTCCGCATCCGTATAATTGACCGCACCTTGCAGTTCCAGGCTGTCGGTGACTTGCCAATCCAGTTCCAACTCAAAGCCGATGGTCTCGGTATCGAAGTTTTCCGGTGCGGTGATTTGCGTGAAGAAGTCAAAGGTAAAAATGTGATCGTCCGCCACATCGTTGAAAAAGGCAGCGCCGTTGACCCGGATTGCGCCATCACCGAACGTGCTCTTGAAACCGACTTCATAAGAGTTTGCTTTGGAGGCCTTGTAGGGCGGATCCAGCAGACCGCGCGCAACGTTGGACCCTCTTTCGGCAAACCCGCCGCCTTTGTAACCCCGGCTGTAAATGCCGTAAACCGTGACGTCATCATCGAAATCATAGGTCAGGCCCACGCGTCCGGTCAGGTAGTAGTCTTCAAAATCCTGGTCCAGTGCGACCGAGCGTAGCGGGTTGGGGTTGAACGCATTCGGCATCCAGGCAATAGCAAAGTCCTTTTGCTCCCAGGTGTAGCGCACGCCTCCTGTTATTGCTAACTTGTCGGCGATGGGGTAGGTCGCTTCACCAAACACGGCCGCGCTGGTAGTATCGAACTTGCGTTCATTCAGATCGGCGTTCAAGGGGATCGCCGGAAAGAAAAACGGATCCACAAACCCGAATGTTTCATAGCGGCTGCTGTCATCATAGAAGCTGACTCCGGCGACCCAGAATACGTTGCTGTCACGGGTGGAATTCAGGCGCAACTCCTGGTTGAAAAATTGCCGTTGAAACAGATTGTTGACCGGACCGTAATCTATGGGAACAAACCCCACCGGGCCGCTTCTCAACACCCGGCCTTCATACAGGATGCCGGTAGAGCGATCTTCTGAATCACTGTACGCAGTCACCGAGGTAAAATCGGCAAAACCCAAATCAGCAAACACCCGCAGGTTCCACTGGTCTATATCCCTGTCGTTGTCCATGGTGTCGGGCGGCGCATCCATAGTCGGTGGCTCTGTTTGTGGATACAGGGAATAGACGAAGGCAAAGTTGCGCGTGCGCACGTGAGTACTGCTGAACTCGACCGAAACCTCTTCATTGACATCCCAGCGCAGCTTGCCGCGCGCATTCAGGTTTCTGGGCGTTGTCAGGGGCGTTGACGTATTAAAATTGAGAATGTGGCTGTCTTCGCCTTCATAACTCAGCGCCAGACGTGCGGCAACGTTATCGGTCACGGCGGTATTGTACATGCCGACCGCACGAAACTGGGCGTCTTCACCGTGCTCGCCCCGTAGGTAACCTGCGGTTTCAAAGACCGGTCTGGCGGTGACAATCTGCACCGCCCCGCCTTCACTGTTGCGTCCGAAAAGCGTGCCTTGCGGGCCCTTCAGGACTTCAACCGATTCCATATCCAGGGTGCCGATGGTCGAAAAGCCAACGGGTTGAGGCACATCGTCAACGTAAATTATCACCGAAGTATCGTCCCTGCTGGCGCCGGCAATGGCGCCGACGCCACGGATGCGCACGTTAAGACCATTTGAGGTCGCGCCGAACGTCGAAAATTCGACCCCGGGCACCTGTCTGAACAACTCGTCCAGTGAATGCAGACGGTTCAGCCGAATTTCCTCAAAATCGATCAGGTTGACTGTAAACGGTACGTCCTTGACGTTCTCCGGCGCACGTCTGGCCGTGACCACAAGCTCGTCTATCAGGCCATACTCAGCCGTTTCTTCTGCAGGCGATAAAGGCGCGTGCAGTACCAATACCATGAGCGCCACGACCGGCGCATAAATCTTCAAATAAGACATGAATATCTCCCCACCTAAGGCCACGTCTAAAAATCAGAGGCGGCCGTACAGCATTATGGATATGCTGCCATTTTTAGAGGCTCCCATAACCAACACGTGGATAACGCCGGGGCGCTATCCAGGGCAACCGGATTGTAATGCTACACGGGAGAGAGCGGGGGAGAACGGGCAGTATTTAAGCGTAAATAGCGAGCGTAGTAGCTGACCTGGTTCGGCGCCAACAGCTTGTGGGAAAATGACAGGTACGCAAAAGAATGAACGGGGGCAGCACACTTGTTCTCAAATGCAGACTGCATCAGACACTGAACACAGTGCTCATCAGTCTCAATGAGATCATGCTCGGCTTCATGGGCAACCGCCAGCGCTTGCCCGAACAGGATCAGGGCCGCCAGACACCAGCCTATCAGTGATTTTTGATTCGTCAGCATAAGGTTATCCATTGTAAACCCGTTGTCAACCATGGCGCAAGCTGCTGCTGTGGCGCGAGGCATGCGGGGTGAGTGTGGCAGCACTACCATTGCAAAAAACAACCCGCCTGTGCTACACTGAAATCTCATCAGGCCGCCACA
>JAPORZ010000232.1 GCA_026709915.1 Gammaproteobacteria bacterium | reverse complement strand
TCACACTTTTTCATTTCCGTCTCTAAAAATGCCACGGAGGGCATTTTTAGAGGTTACCTTAAGGTAACCTCTAAAAATTAGAGGCAACCTGTAACTACTCGCCCCCTGGTCGTCATTCCTGCACCCAACCCATGTCCTGTTGTTTGCAGAAACCGTCTTCTTCCAGTTTGATCAGGCCGGCCAGCAGGGAGCGGGCGGCGATTGGGTAGGCGCTCGTGGATAGGCCGGCATAGACTTCAGGCAGTAGTTCATCGACGCTGCGGGGCGTGTCGGTCAATGCTGTTTTAATTGCGTCTTCACGCTTTTGCCGGTGGCGCAGGAAGCGCCGTATCAGGCTGTGGCCGTCGCCGCGGGGCGGGCCGTGGGCGGGATACAGCACGTTGATGGGCGTGTCGAGCAACCGGTTCAGGCTATCCAGGTAGGTGTGCATGTGGCCTTCCGGCGGGTCGATGACGATGGTTGACAGCGTGGACAACATATCGCCCACGATCGCCGCATGGTAGCGGCTGTCGATGAAGCACAGGTGATCGACGGCATGGCCCGGCGTGTGCAACACCTTGAGATGCCAGTCGCCGGACCCGTCCGGGGCCGTGCCCAGCTCCAGGCGGTCGCCGTCTGCCAGCGGCTCGCCTTGCAGGTAACCGGGGGCGATGCGGTGATAGGTCTGCGCGTGCGCCCGCAGCGGCAGCCGGTAACGCTGGCTCACGGCGTTGACCGCGCCGACATGATCGGGGTGGTGGTGTGTTAATAAAATGGCCTCGAACGTTGCCCCGGCATCGATCAGTGCATCCATCTTGTCGAACAGTCGTTGCTGCTCGGTCGCATCCGGCGTGGCCGGGTCGATGACGTACAGCTTGTCCGTGCCGGCGATCAGGGTATTGGTGGTGGTCGCCGGCGGCAAGGTCGGTGTCGCCAACGGCGCCACGAAGATACCGGGGGAAAAATAAACCGGGTGCAGGCCGCCTTGCGCCAGACGCTCGGACTCCTGCCGGCTGCGCGTCAGGAACGCATCCAGTCCGCCTGTGGTCAGCAGGCGCAACAGGAATAATACCGGTGGCGCAATCTCCATTTCCCCCCGGTCCCAGGCGGCAACCACCTGCTGCGGCTTGACAAACCGACCCTCAACCAGTTCGTAGTTGTCGATGCCCGGGATCTCGTCTTGCGGACAGCGTGCGCATAAGAACAAGGTGTCGAAGCGGACCGGGAAAAACGGCGGGGTAATGATGCGGAACAACGGCGTGAGCAGTGGTAGGTCGGCGCCATACTGCGCCAGAAAATCCTGCCATTGTTCAGGCGCCTCCTTGATCTGCCGTTGCAATGCCTGCTTGCGCTCCCGGCTGAATTCCCCGCCGAGGGTAGCGGCCAGCGCCTCCGTTTCCTCAAGCAGCTCGCGCACGGCGCAGCGTTTCAGTACCAGTTCTTCGGCATCGTCTTCGCACTGGCGATCGAGCGGGCTGACGTTGCCGCCGGGGAACACCCAGTAACCGCCGAAGAACTTGAGCTCCGGGGCGCGCCTGACCAAGTATACCTCAGGTGCTTCGTCAGAACCTCGTATCAGGATAACGCTGGCGGCTGATTTTATTTTGGACATGTTGGCAGTATATCACTGCCGCGCTGTCCTCGTCGCTCACCCGCGTTGGGCAAGCAAGGGCGCCGTCAACGGCCAGGGTGCGGCCTGTTCCAGCTGCCGGGCCAGTTGTAGCAGCGTGGTCTCAGCGCCATAGCGCCCGACAAATTGCACCCCCAACGGCAGATCGGCGGCGCTGCGCTGTAACGGCAGCGAGACTGCCGGTTGGCCGGTCATGTTGAACAACGGCGTAAACGGGCAGAATTCAAAAATACGGCTCGACCATGCTCTTGCATCGAGGCTGGGATCATTGGCATTGATGACACCCAGCGGCAGCGGCGGTTGCGCCATGGCAGGCGTCAGCAGAATGTCGTATTCCTGGAAGAAGCGACCAATATTGCGGCATATCTGATTGGCGATGATCTGCGCCCTGAGCAAGGTTTCTGCCTTAACCTGCTTGCCTTCTCGATAACAGGCAAGGGTGGTGGCCTCAAGATGCTCCTCATCCGCCGGCCGGCCGCTGAGCATTACCGCATAATCTATGAACACGGCCAAGTTGGCGATCCAGAGGATGACCGTTGCCTCCAGGAACTGTTCCCAGTCGAGTTCAGGGCTGGCCTCGACAACATGGTGCCCCAGATCTGCGCAGAGTTGCGCAGTCTGCGGGATCGTGTTTTTGACCTGTGCGTCAACATGCACGCCTGACCAAGCTTCGCTCATACAGGCTATTTTCAGTGCGCCGGGGTCTTTTTGCGCGCTGCTGGCGTAGGGCTCGCCGGGGCTCGGGATCTCGAAAGGATCGCCAATGCCGGGCCCGTTGACGGCATCGAGCAAGGCTGCCGCGTCCCTGACTGTTCTGGTTACGGCAAATTCCACCGCCAGCCCGCTCAACAACTCGGCGTTGTCAGGCCCGACCGGCACCCTGCCCCGCGTCGGTTTCAGGCCGACCAAGCCGCAGCAGGAGGCAGGGATGCGGATGGACCCGCCGCCGTCATTGGCGTGGGCAAACGGAACGATACCTGCCGCAACCGATGCAGCCGTAGCGCCGCTGGAACCGCCCGGCGTCCTGGTCAGGTCCCAAGGATTGCGCGAGGGACCGTTGACCAAAGATTCGGTCGTTATGCAATAACCAAACTCCGGGATGGCTGCCCGACCTATGGTGCGCAAGCCGGCGCGACGGAAACGCTGCATCAGGTCGGTGTCATGTTGCGCCCGGATGCCCAGAGACAGCCTGCTGCACATTTCATTCAACACGCCCTCGGCATGCAGCGCAAGGTCCTTGATTAAGAAAGGCACACCGAAGAAAGGCGCATCAGCACGCTGCGTGCCTGCCAGGGGTTCGGGAAAAAGTTCGACGATAGTATTGATCTGCGGGTTCAGCAACTCCGCCATACCCAGAGCACAGTCCAGCGCTTCGGCCTGACTGATCTCCCCGTTGCGAATCAACTCAGCCAGACCGAGCCCATCATGGGAAATATATTCTGTCGGTTTCATTTAATTTCAGCGATTTCCGCATGTAACGAGTTATGGGAACCTCTAAAAATTAGAGGTGGCCTAAAGCCTTTTCAGCAACGGCTCAACCTGCTTGAGCAACGCGTCCTGGTGCGGCTGCAACGGGTGGCCGCCCAGGCCTGCGAGCACCGGCTCGAAGGGGTCTTCCACGCCGGTGTTGATGCCGGACAACTGTTCCAGCACCGCCAGACCGAAAAACGGTACCGTGTGGCCGCTGTAGCCGCCTTCATGGCACAGCGCCAGGCGGCCGCCGCAGACTTCATCCGCAACCTGCATCATCTTTGCCGTCAGGCTGCGGTAGGCGCCGCTGGTCAACATCTGCCGACCCAGCGGGTCGTGCGCGCCGGCGTCGAAACCGGACGGGATGATGATGAAATCGGGCCGGTATTTTTGCAGCGCGGGGATAACGATGCGATCAAATGCAGCTTGATATGCGCCTGTGCCCGAACCGGGCGGCAACGGCACATTGATGTTATAGCCGGCGCCGGCGCCCTCCCCGGTCTCACTGATATGGCCGGAATCGGGCGGAAAGCAGTTGTCCTGGTGTATTGATATGGTCAGCGCGGCAGGGTTGTCCCAGAACGCGGCCTGGGTGCCGTTGCCGTGGTGCACATCCCAGTCCACGATGGCAATGCGATCGAGCTTGCGCGCGGCCAGCAGGTGCAGCCCGGCAAGCGCGGCATTGCCGAAGATACAAAACCCCATGCCCATATCGGGCAAGGCATGGTGTCCCGGCGGGCGTACCAGGGCGTAGGCATTGTCCACCTTGCCGTCCAGCACTGCATCCACCGCCTCGATCACCCCGCCGACAGAGAGGCGGGCGATCTCGAAACTGCCGCGTCCCATCGCCGTAAAAAAACCCGTCTCCGACAGATACTGGTCATTCTGCGCCTTGACCTTCTGATAATGATCAACCGTATGAAACCGGCAGATCTCCTCTTGTGTCGCCTCCCGCGGCTCGATATGCACCAGGTCCTTGAGGATGCCGCTGACGTCCAGCAGGTTACGAATGCGCCGCTTGGTTTCCTGATGCTCGGCATGGATATAAGGCTGCACCGGGTTGCCGAACGGCATCATCGCGGCAAAATTGCCGTTCTCATGCCACATATACAGTTCGTGATAAACAAAACCCGTTGTCATAACGGTATTCCCCTAAGGTTTTAACGTTTTTGAAATAGTATGACTATTCTCGCCCGGATGTCCACGCTTATGCATCACAGCAGAACACGCCCAATTTGTTAGCTATAGCGCCGGTTGTGGAAACCGTCCGTCAAATAGATAGTTATCCAGGCTGAATTGATACACTGCATTCTGGCCGGAAAAGGTCACTTTGTCAGTCCGTGTCTCACAGAGCCAGGGTTGCTGGTATAACGGTTCGTTATTCGTAAATACGTCTGGAGTATACAACGCCACATTAGTGCCTTCGTGAGGGTCACGGGCTGAAATATATTCGAACGCGGACACACCCGCCGCGCGCATAGCGCTCCCAAGTTGCTGAGTTACGGCGTAATCACCGGGATCGGTTAAGAATTTGCCATAACTAGCAAACGGCAGGTGCTGTAATTGCAGTCCGGTTACAGCTTTATGGTGCGCAGCAAAAACCGTGTGTTGTGTCATCAGCCTTGAAGAAGGCGGCGGACTTTCCATGCCTGACCAGAATACAAAATGATAATAAGCGGCCTCTGACAACGCAGTCGTCAGTTTTTGCGAGGAGTAAAAAAGACTTGGCTCAAATCGTCTGCCAAACCGCGAGCCGCGTGGGAGCGGAGGATAGCGGAAAGGCGTGGACAGTAAATAATGTAACTCTTCTGTATTTGCAGGGAGTAGCGGTTTCGACCGCTCGATTATCTCCTCAAGCAGTGATTGCTCGGAGAGACTATCTACCAGACTGTTGGTCGCGACCCGTTCCTGGCTTTCTACGATGCGTACTGCAGCGCCTTCAATGGTAAGAAATGTGGCCTCTTCCCTGCAGGCCGCCCAGATATTCATAACCCGGATTATACCTTGCCGCGCAAAGCATCTAAGTATTCAACAACTCGCGTTAATCCCGCTACCGTTTTTACCTGCTCGGCAGGTACGCCACCGGTGTGCAGGTTGTTTGTATGCATCCAATGTTTCATGTCAGCGCTATTGCCACCGACCAGCACATACAAACTGCGGTAACAACGGATAAACAGTAGCGCCAGTTCAGCCGCCTTGCTGGCCTCACTGATGCCGCGGCTGATTGATGTGCGATCCTTTCCTATGACCTAGCCTAATTCAGTCTGGGATAAACCAAGCCCCCTATCGGCATTCAGCAGTGCCTTGGTGAGAACAGCCCGTGCGGAGGTATGTGTTTTTTCTGCGGTAAGCATGTCTCAGTACTTGTGATGCATTTGCACAGTTCTAAATTATTTTGTATTACTTGCAACATTTTTTTTGCTGCTGCATTTTTGTGGCGTCGTCAATCTCCTTCAATCCTGTTATTTTCCCACCAATCTTTTAGCCTCTTTGCTTGACGAAAAGCTTCACGAACTTTCCTTTCATCAAACTCCGGTGGTTTGATAAGCGGGACCTTGAGTCTGAAGGATGCCGACTTGCCTGTTTCTTTAATTTTAATTCCTTCAGTTTTCATTGTGCTGCCATATCTTTTCTCCAGAAGTTCCTTGTCTTTCCCGCGGTCAGCAAGCTGCAAATCGACTACACAGCCAACATATTCTCCTGTTGACTTGGTTTTGTCTTCCGAAGTTTTAAGCATCTTATATACCAAAGTATAGCGAGAGTGACGCATATATAGCCAGTCATCAGTCCCGCCTACCTCTTTTGGTTCAGGGACATTAAGAGCCGGAAACTCATCTCTGCCCAGTTCTCGAATCTGTCGATGGAATTCCGTCATCTTTTCACTCGTAACTTTCTGTCCAAGCTTTTTAATCGCCTCCTCATAAAGATAAGCAATATACAGGGAACGTCTATCCCCCTGTTTTTGACACCACTTAGCTACATCTTCGTAGCTGATGCGATCATCATAATTTTCAGCATCTTCCGACTCATAATTTTCGGGAGCGAGGAGAACCACCTTGTAACCGATACAATATCCACGCTTAATGTAATCATCACCCCGTTCTATGTAGCGAAGATGCTGATCTCCCTGCGATGAAGGAGCTTTGATTTTATTTTCGACTAATACCATGAAGGTATTTTCACCATTTTTAAGAATCCAAAGCACATCCGTCTCCCCGTTAGGATCGCTGATGGATCTGTATGCTGCCTTGTGCTCAAAATTCTTCATGTCTATCCCTATCCAAGAAGCTACCTGATGACAGAATTTCCTGGAAGAATTTAATTCAACACAAAATAACCAGTCGATAGCCTCTTCAGACACATTTTGGGTAAAGATTCCATCATATTCTTCTGAGTTATGCTCATTTCTGGTGTATGAGCTGAGTTAGTGAGGTGGCGCACCCGGTGTTGTAAAATGGTGTTTTTTTGAAGAGCAACCTACAACATAAGAGAGGTACACC
>JAPORZ010000043.1 GCA_026709915.1 Gammaproteobacteria bacterium | reverse complement strand
AGGAAACCGTGATCGATAACCATGCACGGAACTTTTTAGAGACGAAAATGAAAAAGTGTCATTTTTCATTTTCTTCATTTTCAAGCACTTACATGCTTAAAAATGGCAGCATATCCATTATGCTGCACGGCCACCTCTAATTTTTAGAGGTGGCCTTTTCCTTGACTACTTGCTAACGGGTATCGCTAAACAACTTTAAGATGAGGCTATGGATAATTTGAATTTCGTGAGGTATTTTGCTCCGCACCGTGGTTCGGGCCGCAGGTCTGTTTTGATTGCCATCCTGCTGTTTTCCATTTCGACCCAGGCGGCCTTGCCGCGCGCGGCCGGCAGCCAGCAGTTGCCCAGTCTGGCGCCGATGCTGGAGCAGGTGACGCCGGCCGTCGTCAATATCGCCACCGAGGGGCGGGTGCAGGTGCGGCAGAACCCGCTGTTTTCCGATCCGTTTTTCCGGCGCTTCTTTAACGTGCCCGACCAGCCCATGGAACGCAAGACCCAGAGCCTGGGTTCGGGCGTTATCGTCGATGCCGAACGCGGCCTGGTGCTGACCAACAACCACGTTATTGCCAACGCCGTGCAGATCACCGTTACCTTGCGCGACGGGCGCCACCTTGAGGCAGAAATTGTCGGTTCCGACCCGGCCACGGATGTGGCCGTGATCAAGGTGCCGGCAGACAACCTGATCGATATCGGGGTTGCCGACTCAGACGTCCTGCGGGTCGGCGATTTCGTGGTGGCCATAGGCAACCCGTTCGGCCTGGGGCAGACGGTGACCTCAGGCATCGTCAGCGCGCTCAGCCGTAGCGGCCTGGGCATAGAAGGCTATGAAGACTTTATCCAGACCGACGCCTCCATCAACCCGGGCAATTCCGGCGGCGCGCTGGTCAATCTGCACGGCGAGTTGGTCGGTATCAACACGGCTATCTTTTCCCGTGGCGGCGGCAACATCGGTATCGGCTTTGCGATACCTATCAACCTTGCCTTGCAGATTATGGAGCAACTGCTGGACAAAGGGGAGGTGGAACGCGGCTTCATCGGGGTGCAGGTGCAGAACCTGAACACCGACCTCGCCGAGGCCTTCGGCATCAAGAACCAGAAGGGCGCCGTAGTCAACAGCGTCATGCCCGATTCCCCGGCCGAGGAGGCGGGCTTGCAGCCCGGCGATATTATCGTTTCCATCAATTCCAAGCCGGTCAAGGCGGCCGCTGACGTCAGAAACCATATCGGTTTGTTACCGGTGGGCGAGCGGGTCACCTTTGACATCCTGCGTGCGGGTGAGCGCATGTCTCTGCACGCCAAGGTGGTTGCCGCAACCGATCTCAAGTTGACCCGAAGGGCCGCGCGCAACCCGCGCCTGAATGGGGTAATACTGGGCGAGATCAGCGAGGAGCACCCGTTTTACGGCCGGGTCAAGGGCGTAATTATCACCGAGGTCAAGCGCGGCTCGCGCGGTTGGTCATCCGGTTTGCGGCAAGGCGACATTATTACCTCTGTGAACCGTCAGTCGGTCGCCGACCTCGATGCATTCCTGCAACGGGTGGACAAGCTGGAAGGTTCTCTGCTGCTGCGCGTCATCAGGGGGGATGCAGCGGCGTTCCTGGTGATTAAGTAGTTGCCGTTCGTCATTCCGGGTCAAGCCCGGAATGACGAGTGAGAGTGGATCAGTCTCAGCAAGTCCAGATCCACGTAATCGCGCCCATAAGCGGCGCCAGCGGCCACCTCGAAAGGTTGGCCGGGTTCGCCCAGGTGGTTGAGCACCAGCGCGGCGCCGGGGAAATCATCATCCTGGGTCAGCGGGTGGGTGGTGATGATGGTCTTGAGCCCGGCGGCCCGCGCGGCCAGGTTGCCGTTGGCGGTATCTTCCAGAGCGATGCAGTGTTGCGCCGCCAGCCCCAATTCCGCTAACGCGCGCAAGTACACAGCCGGTGAGGGTTTCTTGTCGGCGATGCTATCGCAGGTGACCACCACCGGAAACAGGTCACTGCCGGCGCTGCCGAAGGTCCTGCGCAACAGGGTATGAACGTTGTCCATGGAGGAACTGGTCGCGATTGCCAGTTTCAGGCCGGCTGCGCGGCATTCCTGCACCAGACGCCGGATGCCGGGCCGCAGTTCCATGCGGTCGGAGACCAGCAGCTGCCGGTAAAGGATGGATTTTCTGCGGTGCACTGCGGCCACGGTTTGTTCCAGTGCGCCATTGTCAACGCCAACCTGTTGCAGGCAATGGCGAATCCTCTCCTTGCCGCCGGAAATACAGAGCAGTTGCCGGTATTCACGGCGCGACCAGTCCAGCGGGCAGTCGGTCTCCTTAAAGGCGAGGTTGAAAGCCTGACGATGCAGCTCTTCCGTGTCGGCAAGGGTGCCGTCCATGTCGAAGATAACGGCTTGGAGTTCGCTCATTTATAAACTGTTGCGCCTGCAGCCTGCGTCTGGCGACCCATGGTGTTGCCGACGACTACAAATGACTCGAGCCGGGTTGTGCGTCGGCCTTGTTCCTGAGGATGATTGCCTGCCACTGCGCCGGCCCGCTCTGGTGCACGGAGTTGCCGTTGCTGTCCACGGCGACGGTGACCGGCATGTCGCGCACTTCAAACTCATGGATGGCCTCCATGCCCAGGTCGGCGAAGGCCACCACCCGGGACGCGGTAATCGCCCGCGACACCAGATAAGCGGCGCCGCCGACAGCGCTCAGGTACACCGCCCCATGTTTGTTGATGGCGGCCCGCGCGGCCGGACCGCGTTCGGCTTTGCCGATCATGCCGATCAATCCGGTTTGCTCCAGCAGCAGGTCAGTGAACTTATCCATGCGGGTGGCGGTGGTGGGGCCGGCGGGTCCCACGGCCTCGTCCCGCACTGCGTCCACCGGGCCTACGTAATAGATGAAGCGGTCGGTGAAATCCACCCCCTCGGGTAGCGCCTCCCCGGCCTTGAGCAGGTTATCAATGCGTTTGTGCGCGGCATCCCGGCCGGTGAGCAGTTTGCCACTGAGCAACAGGGTTTCACCGGGACGCCAGGCGGCCACATCGGCCCGCGTCAAGGTGTTGAGGTTGACGCGGCGCGAGCCGGCGCCGGCGTCCCAGCTTATTGCCGGCCAGTCATCCGGGTTGGGGGGTTGCTGCAAGACCGGGCCACTGCCATCCAGGGTGAAATGGGCATGGCGCGTGGCCGCGCAGTTGGGGATCAAGGCGACCGGGAGCGAGGCTGCATGGGTGGGGTAGTCCAGGATCTTCACCTCCAGCACCGTGGTCAGCCCCCCCAGCCCCTGCGCGCCGATACCCAGGTCGTTCACCCGGTCAAAGATCTCCAGGCGCAGCTCTTCCAGCCTGTTCCGGGCGCCGCGTTGCCTGAGCGCCTGTATGTCTATGGGCGCCAGCAACGCTTCCTTGGCCAGCAGCGCGGCCTTCTCCGCGGTGCCGCCGATGCCGAGGCCGAGGATGCCCGGCGGGCACCAGCCGGCGCCCAGGGTCGGCACCACCTCCACCACCCAGTCGGCAATGCTGTCGCTGGGGTTGAGCATGGCCAGCTTTGCCTTGTTCTCAGAGCCGCCGCCCTTGGCCGCAAGCTGTACCTCAACCCGGTCGCCGGGCGCCACGTTGGCATGGATCACCGCCGGCGTGTTATCGCCGGTATTTTTGCGCACGCCGGCAGGGTCGGCCATGATCGAAGCCCGCAGCACGTTATCGGGATGGGTATAGGCGCGCCGCACGCCCTCGTTGATCATGTCGGCAACACTCATCCCGGCGCTGTCCCAGCGCACCTCCATGCCGATGTTAATGAATACCGTGACGATGCCGGTATCCTGGCAGATGGGCCGGCGCCCTTCGGCGCACATCCTGGAATTGACCAGTATCTGCGCCAGCGCATCCCGGGCCGCCGGGGACTCTTCCCCCAGGTAGGCCTTATGCACCGCATCGACAAAATCCGGCGGATGATAACAGGACATGAACTGCAACGCGTCAGCGACGCTATCGATCAGGTCAGCGGCTTTGATAGTGGTCATCGGTATCAATTACCAAACTCAACTCGCCAGACGGCGCTGGCTACCTTAGCCAGCTGCTGTTGACGTGCGTCTATTTTTTGCTCATCCCAGGTATCGTAGTGTTCGGCTACCGCGCGCGTGAGTTGAAAGTCGCTACTACGATAGTTCTCCCGTTTGGCCTCGTAGCTGGCGTTGCCAATGTCGCGGTTGCGGTGGGCTTCGAGGAGCGTCATATTGCCGAGGCGGTAGAGCAGTCGTTCCTGTCTGGTTTCATCAATATGGCTCCAATCTTCTCCTGCCCGTTCCGGCAAAATGTGTTCCAGACTGTAAATAGCGCTCTCGACATCGAATGACCGTTCAGAGCGCTGCCGCTCGATTTCGAACAAAATGTAGCGCACCACTTTAAAGGCATCCAATTCGTCCGTTACGGTAATAACCGTAAAGAAAAGCCTGTCTACGAGACTGTCAATCATGGCGACAAACTGCTGGCCACCGTCGGGCTTTGCCTCGAACCGGGCTTGTATATGCTCCTTGAACCAGATAAAGCCCCTGCGTAACCGCTGTTCGGAATCGTTCAGTCCACGCTGTGGCAACGGTTCCAACGGCGCCAGATAGGTTTGGTAGAAGCGGTTATTGTGACGATTGAGTGACAGCTTTGACTTTGGCGCCAGGGTTACCGGGTCCACATAGCCGATATAGCTGCTTTGTAACTGCTCTTTGCGGCGACGGTTGTTTTCCGCATCAAGCCCCGCCTTCACCAGTTCTTCAAGGTATGCCATGCCTGCCAGCATCATCAAGCTGAGGGTAGTCATGCGCTGTTGCCCGTCAATAATGTCGAACCGCCTGTTGTCCGCAGACTGCAACACCAGGTAACCCAGGTAATGGGCCGGCTCGCCATCTTCAGCAAATAACCCCAGGATGTCCTGCCACAGGTCGTCCCATTCATCTTCTGCCCAGGAATAATCCCGTTGAAAAGGAGGCACATGATAGGTCAGCCCGTTGCCCAGTAACTGCCGGAAGGTCTGGTTGGCAGTGTTGAAGTTCATGGTTATGAACGAATCTCTATTGTCAAATTGTAGAGGCAGTTTATCATATGGTAACCTCCGCTACACGGGCGCCTCTGATTTTTAGAGGCGCCCATATCTGGTCGGTTGGCTCGTATAGCAAAAATCAGGCTCACATGCTCCCCCAGGAAATTATCAGCAAAAAACGTAACGGCGCGGCGCTGGACGCCGCTGAGATCCGGTTTTTTGTCGAAGGTTTGAGTAACGGGTCCATCGCCGCGGAGCAGGTCTCGGCGCTGGCGATGGCCGTTTATTTCCAGTCCATGAATGCCGTTGAGACGGCGCAACTGACGCGCGCCATGGTACATTCCGGCAGTGTCATCGACTGGGCCGGGGAGGGGATTGCCGAACGCGTGGTCGATAAACACTCCACCGGCGGGGTGGGGGATAAGGTCAGCCTGATGCTGGCGCCCATGGTTGCCGCCTGCGGCGCCTACGTGCCGATGATTTCCGGGCGCGGGCTGGGGCATACCGGCGGCACCCTGGACAAGCTCGACAGCATTCCCGGTTATAACACCGCGCCGGACCTGGAAACATTGCAACGGGTGGTTGCTGCGGTCGGCTGTGCAATCATCGGCCAGACCCCGGAACTGGCGCCCGCGGATCGGCGCTTTTATGCCATTCGGGACGTGACCGCGACGGTGGAATCCGTGCCATTGATCACCGCTTCGATATTGTCCAAGAAGATGTCTGCCGGTATTGCCGGCCTGGTTATGGATGTCAAAACCGGCAGCGGCGCCTTCATGCAGACCGAGGAGGAGGCGCAGGCGTTGGCAGATGCCATTGTGAGTACCGCCGGCGCGGCCGGGCTGCCGGTGCGGGCCCTGATCACCGATATGTCAGAGGTGCTTGGACATAGCGCCGGTAATGCCGTTGAGGTGCGCGAGACGCTGGAGTACCTGACCGGCGCGCGCCGCGACCCGCGCCTGCATGAACTGACGCTGGCACTGGGTGCCGAGCTGCTGGCCCTGGCGGGGATGGAACAGGAGCGGCACGCAGCGCGGACACTGTTACAGACAAAACTGGATAGCGGGCAGGCGACTCAGGTGTTTGCCGACATGGTCAGCGCGTTGGGTGGGCCGCCGGACCTGGTTGAGCGGATAGATCACTACCTGCCGCCTGCGCCTGTGGTGAAACCGGTGTTTGCGGCGACTGCAGGTTATCTGGCCGCTATCGATGTGCGTCAGCTGGGCAACCTGATTATCGCCCTGGGCGGCGGCCGGCGCCGGGTTGAAGATACCATCGACCCCCGCGTCGGCCTGACAGAAATCGCCGGCGTCGGCGCGCGCATCGACCCGCATATCCCCATAGCTCTGGTGCACGCCCGGGATGAAGCCAGTGCGGAACTGGCATTGCAGACCTTGCCGCCACTTTTCATCCTGGCGGATGAACAACCCGTATCGAAACCTGTCATCCGACAATATGGGGGATGATGATCGGCATGACTGTCGAGCTCAGAGAAGACCAGTGCTATGATTCTGGGTCACCCACTTGAGAATAATTGACATGATCATCGACCACCGCACCTACACCTTCCGCCCCGGCGCCATGAAACAGTGGCTGGACAAGTACGAAACGGAAGGGCTGCCGCTACAAAAAAAACACCTGGGGCAATTCCTGGGCCTGTTCACCACCGAGGTGGGCAACCTGCACCAGGTGGTTTTTATGTGGGGCTATGACAGCATGGGCGACCGCGAGCAGCGGCGCGCGGCCATGG
>JAPORZ010000093.1 GCA_026709915.1 Gammaproteobacteria bacterium | reverse complement strand
TCATTTTCAAGCACTTACGTGCTTAAAAATGGCAGCATATCCTTATGCTGCACGGGTGCCTCTAATTTTTAGAGGCACCCTTTAACGTCCAGGGGCGCTTCAAAAAATCTTCAGGCCAGCCCTGACAATGCCGCGCATAGCACTGTCGGAGGTCGCCGCCAACTGCGGGAGTGTAACGTTTGTTCAGTGCTGTTGCAATATTTCCTGTAACAATTTCTGGTGCCGGACTCGTTGGCGGCGGTAATTATGGCGGGTGGCGATGATGATCGCAGCAAGTTGTTCCAGAGCCCGGTCAAACTCGTCATTGACGACCAGATAGTCATACTCGTCACAATGTTCAATGTCGCTCACGGCCTCGCGCAGGCGCCGACGCATACTGTCGGCGTCATCGCCCCGCTTGAGCAGACGCTGTTCCAGCGCATCCAGGGACGGCGGCAGGATAAAGATGCTGACGGTATCGTCCAGCCTCGATCTGACCTGTTGCGCGCCCTGCCAGTCTATCTCCAGGATCACGTCCTGGCCTTGGGCGAGTTGCTGCTCCACCCAGGCGCGCGAGGTGGCATAACTGTGGTCGAATACGGTGGCGTGTTCGAGGAACCGGTTCTGCTCCAGCAGGGCATTGAATTCCTCTTCACTGACGAAATAGTAGTCAACTTCATGCCGCTCGTGAGGTCGCGGGGCGCGGGTGGTATGGGAGACGGACACCAGCAGCTCGGGCAGGGTGGCGACCAGCCTGCGTACCAGCGAGGTCTTCCCGGCGCCGGACGGCGCGGCGATGATGAACAGGGCGCCGGTGCGTGTAGCGGACTCTGACATGAGAGCAGTATAACCTACCCGCACGACAATTTTGCCCGATAATTTTACTGGCAACCCGGCTGGTACTGAGGTATAAAGCGCAAGGTTACCTCTAAAAATGCCACGGAAGGCATTTTTAGAGGTAACCGCAAGATTATGGCAACAACTCCCAACAACGGCTTGAATGCGTTCATTGCCGCTCTGCCCAAGGCCGAGCTGCACCTGCACATCGAGGGTACGCTGGAACCCGAGTTGATGTTTGCCCTGGCCGGGCGCAACGGTATCCGGCTGCCATACTCCTCGGTGGAGGAAGTGCGCGCGGCCTACCGGTTTGCCAACCTGCAGGACTTTCTCGACCTCTACTATGCCGGCGCGGCCGTGTTGCTGGAAACACAGGACTTCTATGACCTGACCTGGGCCTATATGCAGCGCGCCTTTGCCCAGAACGTGCGTCACGCCGAGATTTTTTTCGACCCGCAAACTCACACCGCGCGCGGGGTTGCGTTCAGCGCTGTTATCGACGGCATCAGCCGGGCGCTGGCAGATGCCGAGGCCAGACTGGGTCTCAGCTCGCGCTTGATTATGTGCTTTTTGCGCCACCTGGATGAAGCGCAGGCGCTGGCAACCCTGGAGCTGGCCCTGCCGTACCGCGACCGTATCGCCGGCGTGGGTCTGGATTCGTCTGAACGCAACAACCCGCCGGGCAAGTTCCGGGAAGCCTTTCGCCGCGCTCGCGCCGCCGGCTTTGCGGCAGTGGCTCATGCCGGCGAGGAGGGCCCCGCCGCCTACGTGCGGGAGGCGCTGGAAGCGCTGCAAGTGGTGCGCATCGACCACGGCAACAACGCGCTGGATGATGCCGACCTGGTGACGGAACTGGCGCAGCGACGGATCCCGCTCACGGTCTGTCCGCTCAGTAACGTCCGGCTGTGCGTCGTGCCTGACCTCAGCGCCCACCCCTTGCAACGTATGCTGGACCTGGGCCTGATGGTCACCGTCAATTCCGACGACCCCGCCTATTTTGGCGGCTACCTCAATGAGAATTATCTGGCCGTGGCCGACGCGCTGACATTGGACCGGGCAACCCTGGCACAACTGGCGCGCAATTCTTTCCAGGCCTCCCTGCTCGATGCGGACACCAAAGCGACGTTACTGGCCGAAGTGGACTCAGTGGCGCTCAGCGCCGCCTCCTGACCCGGCCAGACCATAAGCGGACAGGACGCCACTGTGCGTCATACCGGGCTTGACCCGGTATCCAGTGGCAAAAATGTCCCGTAGGGACACCTTATCGGACTCGCCAGGCGATCCAGAGTTTTCTCAGGGGGGTCAGGGCAAGATGTTCATGGGTAACGGGCGGCCTGGCGCGCTGGTATTTGTGGCACAGGATGCACAGTATCTCCAGCAGAGTGAGTGAGAACAGGGGCGGGCGTGGCGCGGTTTGTTGCAGGGCATTCCGGCAGTCCCGCAGATCATCGTGCAGTTGTTGAAACAGCGTGTTGAAGAACTCTTGTGGGTGGGCGCCGGCGTCAGCTCCGACTATGGTTTCCAGGGTGAGATGCCGGGCGGCCAGCAGGTCGGACGGGAAGACATTCAGTCCCAGACCGGCAAGGCCCCTGCTATGGTGCAGCAGTTCAAACGCGCCGTGGCAGGCGCCGGCGCGGGCCAGCGCCGTGAGCCGGTCCTGGTTGGTGTCGCCACAGGCCCGCCCCGCTGCCTGCCAGATGTAACCGGCGCTGGCCTCATGGCGCGCCAGCCAGTCCGGGTAAGGACCGCTCTCTGGCATGTCGAGCAACTGTGACAAAGTTGCGACACAGCCCAGCAGCGCCTGTTGTGAGAGGTAATCTGCATGCTCAAGCGCGCTCAGCTCGCGGGTGACGGGATGTCTGGCGCCGCCGGAAAACAACCTGCCGATCTCTTCCAGCCACCAGTACAGGGTGACGCGCGCGGCGCCGGGGTCTGAGGCGCGATACACTACCTCGTTGAGTTCATGCAGCAAGGCGAACAAGGCGTGCAGTTTGCGCCGTTGTTGCAGTGGGTGATACAGGCCGGCGTAATACAGGTTGGAACCGGCCGGCGCGGCCTTGTTGCGACAGTATTCCTCCGGGCTCATGCAAGACTCTTACGGTTCAATTTTGACCTGTTCAGCGGGTCGGGAAGCGCTTGCAAGTGTAGTTCTTCGGACTCATTATCCTTGGGCTCATTGCTGACCAAGCCAGGGCAGGATTTGTTGCGGGCGCTCCAGCAAGCCGTCCGCGCCCCAGGTGTGCGGGTCTTCACCGGGGCCGATATAGCCATAGGCCGCGGCCAGCGTGGCGGCGCCGGCGCTGTTGCCGGCCTGTATGTCGCGCCGGTCGTCACCGATATAGACGGTTTCCTCCGGTGTCCGGCGCAGCAGTTGGCAGGCATGCAGCAAGGGGGCAGGGTGCGGTTTGCGTTGTGCCAGCGTGTCGCCGGAAACGATGCAGGGGGTGCGGGTATCCAGCGCTAGCGCCTGCATCAGCGGGTCGGTTAGCCAGCCCGGTTTGTTAGTGACAATGCCCCAGCTAAGGCCGGCTTGCTCCAGTTTGCTCAGCACCTGTTCCATGCCGGGAAACAGGCGGCTGTCGCGGCACAGGTTGGCCCGGTAGATCGCCAGGAATTCATCATGTAACCGGGTAAATGCCGGTTCGGTCCCGTCCAGCTGAAAAGCCAGTTTCACCAACGCCACGCCGCCCATGGAAACACTGGGGCGAATCACTGCCGCCGGCAACGGTTCCCGGCCCTGCCGGGCCAAGGTCTGGTTCAGCGCAAAAGCCATATCCGGGGCGGTGTCCACCAGGGTGCCGTCCAGATCGAACAGCACGCATTTGATGTGCTTGTTCATCGCTGCGCATGAACCAGGTAATTAACGCCCGGGTCGTCAATCAGGGCGCAGTACCTGAGGCCGGGGACATACAGCAGGCCCCTGATATCCAGCACCTTGAAACCGACGCCGCGCAGCCAGCGTTGCAGCTCTGCCGGGCGGATGAAGGCGGCGTAGTCATGGGTGCCTGCGGGCAGCAGCCGCAACAGCCGTTCTGCGCCTAAGATAGCCCCGGCATAAGATTTCAGGTTACGGTTGATGGTCGCCAGGAACAGGTGGCCGCCGGGCGCCAGCGCCCGCCCGCAGTCGTGCAGCAACTGTTCCGGGTCCGGTACATGTTCCAGCAGTTCCATGCAGGTGATTACGTCAAAATTGCCGGTATTGTTGCCGACAAAATCTTCCAGCCTGGTGTTGCTGTAGGCTATCTCCAGGCCGGTGTCCAGCGCGCGTTGTTGCGCCACCCGGATAACCTCCACGCCGGCGTCCAGTCCCTGTACGGTCGCGCCCTGGCGCGCCAGAGCTTCCGTCAGGATACCGCCGCCACAGCCTACATCCAGCACGCGCCGACCTGGCAACGGCGCCTGCGCGCTGATATAGGCCAGCCGCGCCGGGTTGATGTCGTGCAGGGCTTGCATGGGGCCGGAAGCGTCCCACCAGTCCTGCGCGAGGCGCTCGAATTTGGCAACCTCTTCCGGGCTGATATTATCCGGGCTGATATTATCCTGGGAATGGTTCATGGAAAACGCTTTCGGGGTTGTCATAGCAACCCGTTTGCAATACTCTAGTGGGTCTTTATCGTGGAGCAACAAAGGGTTCGGTATAGTATGGCACATATTGCAGAAGATGCCGTCGATAACTCTCAACAATCTGGCGGCAGCGCCTTGTCGGTGACGGCAAACAGTACATTGCAACAAAAAGCAACGCGGCTGGCACGGTTGATGTCCCGGCGCTTCGGCGCCAGCGCGGTCTACTTCGACCTGGTGCTGCCGGATGGCAGCAAGCATCATATCGGCGCCGGCGCTGCCGGTTTCAGGCTGGATGTCGCCGACCCCAGGGCCATCCGCGCCATTGCCACGTTTGACGAGGGAGTAATCGCCAACGCGTATATCAATGGCTGGTTTGATGTGCAGGGGAACATAATCGAAATATATGACCTGCGCCAACACTTGCAGGACCGCCACCCGTTGATGCGGCTGTGGCGCGCCCTGTCGCCGTTGCTGCTGGGTCAGGTTTCCGTCAACCGGAAGGCGATCGGCGCGCACTATGAACGCGACCATTCCTTCTACCTCTCGTTCCTGGACGAGGAATTCCGTTGCTACACCCAAGGTATATTCGAGACGCCCGACGAGCTGTTGTCCGATGCCATACGCCGCAAAATGGCATTCATTCTCGAACAGTGCCGGATGACGCCCGGCAGCGAGGTGCTGGACGTAGGCGTGGGCTGGGGTTCGTTTGCGGAATACGCGGCGCGTCGGGGCATACGGGTGACCGGCGTTACCATTGCCGAACAATCCCTGAAGTTCATGCAGGAACTGGTGGCACAGACAGACCTGCCGATAACCACCGATCTGGTTGACGTGCTGGAGTATCGGCCCGACCGGCAATTCGACGCGATTGCCATTCTCGGGGTGATGGAGCACCTGCCGAATTATGACGAGGTGCTGGCCTGTTTCGACCGCCTGCTCAAGCCCGGCGGCTACGTGTTCCTGGACGCCAGCGCCATCCCGCGCAAATACCAGAAGTCATCGTTTATCACCAGGCACATCTATCCGGGCAACCACTCTTTCTTCGTTTTGCACGATTTCCTGCGCGCGCTGGCGCTCAAGCCCTTCGACCTCAAAGGAGTTTGGGACGACCGGCACAGTTACTACCTGACGTTTCTCCACTGGGCTCAGCGCTTCGACTCCAACCGCGAATTCATCATCAACAAATTCGGTGAAGCCGACTACCGCCGCTTCCGTCTGTACCTGTGGGGTTCCGCCCATTGCTTTTTGCGCAACCGCCTGCAATGCTACCGTTTGGTCTTGCAGAAGCATGAGTAGCTTATGGCCACCTCTAAAAATGCCACGGAGGGCATCTTTAGAGGTGGCCTTTCCTTTATCTCTGTTCAGCCAGTAACGCCTTGCCCGCCCAGTCGCGGGCGAATTGGGCGGCGCTCCTGCCGCTGCGGGCGCCTTTTTCCAGTGCCCATTGCAGCGCCGCGGCCTGGACCTGGTCGGGGTGGTCAACAGTGATGCCGGTTTGCGCCAGCCAGTGAAATACGATCTGCAGGTATTGTTCCTGGTTGAACGGGTGGAATGACAGCCAGATGCCGAAGCGTTCAGACAGGGACAGTTTTTCTTCCACGGCCTCGCCATGGTGGAGCTCGCCGTCGATGTGCCGGGCCGCCTGGTTCTCCGCACTGAATTCAGGAATCAGGTGACGCCGATTCGAGGTGGCATAGATGAGGATGTGGTCGGGAATATCGCTCACTGAGCCATCCAGCAGCGCTTTCAGCGTCTTGTAACTGGGATCGTCCGCATCGAAAGACAGGTCGTCACAGAAGATTATAAATTTGCCTGGGCGCCGGTCCAAGGCCTCGCAGATGTCAGTGAGGTCGGTCAGGTGGTCGCGCGCGACCTCTACCAGCTGCAAGCCACGCGCCTGAAACTCGCCGAATACGGCTTTGATGAGGGACGACTTTCCGGTGCCGCGCGCCCCCCACAACAGCGCGTTGTTGGCGGGGTAGCCGCGCAGGAACTGTTCGGTATTCGCCAGCAGCGCGGTTTTTTGCCGATCTATACAGAGCAAATCATCCGTCCTGATTGCCCGGGACCGCCTGACCGCCTCCAGGCCGCCGGCTGACCCCTTGCGGCGCCAGCGTAGTAACGGCGCGTCCGGCGCGGATGAGCTGACGAATTTCAACCCTTTGAGCAGGGTTGCAAGACGAGATGTCGTGGTTGTCATTGTTTGGGATATATTGGGATATATTGCCGTCAGCAAGGTCATAATACTTTATAATGAACCTTCAGGTAACCTCTAAAAATGCCCTCCGTGGCATTTTTAGAGACGGAAATGAAAAAGTGTGATTTTTCATTTCCTTCATTTTCAAGCACTTACGTGCTTAAAAATGGCAGCATATCCATAATGCTGCACGGCCACCTCTAATTTTTAGAGGTGGCCTTTAATCTCA
>JAPORZ010000097.1 GCA_026709915.1 Gammaproteobacteria bacterium | reverse complement strand
CTCGTCTTTTTTCTGTCAACGGCCTGGTAAACAGGCGGGGCCGATGGGTTCAAATGATTTATACGTCAGGATGAACTCCTGGTGTCCCAGCATCTCGGATTTGCTCCGGCTACCGGCGGCGACTGCCTGTAGCCGGCGATAGATTTCATCGCCGACGCTGTCAAGGTCGGCTTCTCCTTCGATAATGCGTCCGGCGTTGACGTCCATATCGTCCGCCAGGTTCTTGTAGGTCTCCGGGTTCGCGCAAATTTTGATGACCGGCGAAATAGCCGAGCCCACCACCGAACCGCGTCCGGTGGTAAACAGGATCGCGTGGCAGCCGCTGGCGATGAGCTCAACGATCTCGGCGTTGTCAGCGATATTCGGGAAACCGAAACGAGGTTCACCATCCGGCACCACATCCATCAGGTAGAGGCCGCCTTTTGGCGGGATATCACCAGGTTTGATCAGGCCGTGGATCAGTGAAGAACCCGATTTTGCATAGGCGCCCATGGATTTTTCCTCCTGCGTGGTAAGCCCGCCTTCCGCATTGCCCGGCGCGAAGCTGCCATAGCCCATGGCACGGTAATAACGCACGGCCTTGACAACAGACTGCTCGATTTCTCGCGCCAGTTCAGGCGTCACGGCCCGGTCCATCATTACCTGTTCGCAGCCTATCAACTCGCCGGTTTCCTCAAAGATACAAGTAGCGCCGTCGCGCACCAGCTGATCAAAGCACTTGCCCACGGCCGGGTTGGCAGAGATGCCGCTGGTGCCGTCAGAGCCACCGCAGATAGTCCCCACCACCAGTTCATCCAAGGTCATATCCACTACCTGCTCGGCGGCGGCGATGTGTGCTTTCATGGCCGCGACGGCGGCCAGGCCTGCGTCAATGGTCTTACGCGTGCCGCCGGCCTCCTGGATCACCAGGGTTTCCGCCGGTCGGCCGCTGGCCCGGATTGCCCGGGTCAGCTCCTTGCGGTTAAACCCCTCGCATCCCAGCGACACCAGCAACACGCCGGCGGTGTTCGGGTGTGTCCCCAGCGCCTGCATTATCCGGAACGCATAGTCATTCGGGAAACAGCCGGGAAAACCGATTAACTGAACTGCCACATCATCACTGTGGGTCACTATGGCACGGGCCACGTGATGTGCGCACTCGACCAGATAGGCGACGATAAGGACATTGCGGATGCCCTTGCGACCGTCGTGACGAAGAAAACCTTTCATGCTATGAATCTGTCTATGAATCTGTTTGGGGGTCTATTTATAAGCGCTGATTTCCTGCGGCTGCGAGCGGGTATGAGCAGGTATATAGTCACTCTTCATATTATGCAGGTGTACATGTTCCCCCGGGCGGATGTTCTGCACGGCAGAACCGATGGACACGCCATATTTTACGATTTTATCACCTCCGGCCAAGGCGCGCGCGGCAACTTTGTGGCCCAGTTCCAAAGCCTGTGTCAGGGTAATGTTCTCTGTTCCCACCGCGACGGTGTCTCCCGCGTCGGCCGGCTGGCAACAGACCAGCACGTTGTCTTGCGGGTGCAACAGGATAAATTTCGATTTCATCTGCGTTTGTCGGGTTGACTTACGGTCACAGGCCGTAGCAGTTGGCCGCGTTGTTGCCCAGTATCAGCTGCCGTTCCTCGGCGCTTAAGTCGCGCAGGAAGCGGTCGGTAAAACTGTTCCAGGTGTCATAATCGGCGGCCAGTTCCAGCACCGGCCAATCGCTGCCCCAGAGCAGGCGTTCGGCGCCGAAACAATGCAGCAGGTGACGCATGTAAGGCTCAACTTTATCGTAGGTGAATGGCGCTCCCGCCTCTGTCAGCAGGCCCGAGAGTTTGCAAAAGGCGCCGGTGTCGGCAGCAATGGCTGCAATATCATCCGCCCAGGGCTGAAAGGCGCCGCCGGCGATATCCGGTTTGGCGCCATGGTCGATAATGACGACCAGATGCGGGTGACGACGCAGTAATTTATACAGGTGTTGCAAGTGTTGCGGCTTGACCAGGGCGTCGAAGCGGAGGCCCAGCTCCACCAGTTTGTCATACACCGGTTGCAGTTGCGCGCGCAACATCCAGGTCGGGTCGGGAAGGTCCTGGAGCATCGGTCGAATGCCGAGCAAGTACGGCTGTTCGGCCAAGGCTTCCAGATCGATGGCAACATCCGGTTTTTCCATGTCCACCCAGCCGACCACACCGACAATAAAATCGGTTTCTTCCGCCAACTGCAACAGGTAACGGGTTTCAGCCAGGGTTGGGGCGGCCTGCACCACGACAGTTTGTCGGACTCCCGCACTTTTCAGGTAAGGACGCAAATCGTCCGGCGCGAAGTCCCGGTACAGTGGCGCCAGCTCTTTTGTCAGCCAGCCGTAGTCACCCCGTTCCAGTCGCCAGAAGTGCTGGTGGCTATCGATACGCGTCGCTTCAGCCATGTTGCGCTTCAGACAACGGTTGGCGCCGGCGCCGCCGGGTGTAACAGGTCACTATCCCACAGCGCCTGCCAGAAGTCAGCCGGGACGGGGCAGGTAAACAGCGCCAGGGTATGATCCACCTGTTGCGGCTCCCTCATGCCGACGGCGATGCTGGCTACAGCCGGGTGAGCCAGGGGAAACTGCAAGGCTGCCGCAGCCAGCGGCACCTTAAATTCGGCACAGGCTGTTTCCAGACGTTCTACCCGCTCGATGATCGCCGCTGGCGCCGGCTCATAATTGTAATAAGGTGTCTGCCCGGATTGGGTGCCGGTGGCCAGGATCCCGGAGTTATAGACGCCACCGATGATGACAGAAACGTTGCGCGCCGCACATTTGGGCAGGAAAGTGTCCAAGGCGCCCTGTTCCAGCAAGGTATATCTGCCCGCCAGCAGAAAACAATCAAAATCGCCGTATTCCAGCGCAGCCTCGCAGACCTCGTATTCATTGACGCCCAGCCCGAACGCGCGGATCTGGCCGCCGCTACGCAACTCATCGAGGGCCTTATAGCCGCTATCCATGGCGATCTTGAATAACCGGGCGTTGTCGCGACCATGGGTAACCTTACCTATGTCGTGGATATACAGGATATCAATACGACTTAAACCCAGGCGTTGCAGGCTGTCCTGGTATGAGCGCATGACGCCATCGTAGGAATAATCGTACACGGGCGCAAACGGCATGGGTGAGCAATAGCCGTGCCGGGCCGTGTCTGCATCCACCGCACCGCAGGGTTGCAACAGGCGGCCCACCTTGCTCGACAGCACAAAACTGTCACGGGGTTGCTCCCGCAGCGCCTCTCCCACGCGGCGCTCACTCAGGCCGAAGCCGTAGTAGGGGGCCGTATCTATGTGGCGCAGCCCGGCGTTCAGCCCGCGCCGCACCGTCTCCCGGGCTTGTGTGTCGGTGATGGCGCTATACAGGTTGCCCAGGCCCGCACAACCCAGACCCAAAGGCGCGACATCAAGGTCGGTGTTGCCGATTCTCCTGGAAGGCAAGGCGCAGCTGTCGGCGTCCGGCTTCATAAGGATTCCACTGGTTATAGTTGTATTTACACCGGGAGCACTGTACCATAATTTTGTCGCATATAATTTTTTTTTACAATTAAGGCCACCTCTAAAAATCAGAGGTGGCCGTGCAGCATAAGGATGTGCTGCCATTTTTGGTCACGTAAGTGACTGAAAATGAAGGAAACGAAAAATCGCATTTTTTCTTTTCCGTCTCTAAAAATGCCACGGAGGGCATTTTTAGAGGTTACCTGAAAATAGCGGGAGTTGCCGTCATGAATAAGACATTGGCCGGCTGTCATTCAATAGCCGATTTAAGGCGCGTTGCCAAGCGTCGCCTGCCGCGGGCCGTGTTCGATTACATGGACGGCGCCGCGGAAAATGAAGTCACCTTGCACCGTAACCAGGCCGACTTCAGCCGCTATGAATTGCTGCCGCGTTATCTGACGAACGTCGAAGAAGTGGATTTGTCCACCCGCGTGCTCGGCGCCGACCTCGAGGTGCCTTTCGTGTTAGCGCCGACGGGCATGTCCAGGTTGTTTCACCACGCCGGTGAGCTTGCGGTAGCCAGAGCGGCGCAAACAGCGGGCACCTTATACTCTCTGTCGTCGATGGCGACCGCCTCCATTGAAGATGTAGCCGAGGTTGCCGCAGGGCCTAAGATGATGCAGCTCTATGTCTGGCGCGACCGCGGTTTATTGAAAGATTTTATGAGCAGAGCCAGGAACAGCGGCTACACGGCCTTGTGTCTTACAGTGGATTTTCCCACTGCAGGTCAACGGGAACGGGACCTGAGAAACGGCTTCACCGTGCCGCCTGAGATACGGCTTGCCAATGTGTTCGATACGTTAAGGCGCCCGGCCTGGCTATGGAATTTTCTGGTCAACCCGCGCATGAAACTGGAAAATGTAAGCGCGCATGGCACGGCTGCGAAAAACCTGTTCTCCGTCATTGACTATACCACCTCACAGTTTGACCCGTCGTTGACCTGGGAGGATATGGCCTGGATGGTGCAGGAATGGAATGGCCCGTTTGCGGTCAAGGGCTTGTTGAGCGTTGATGACGCTAAACGTGCCGCCGACCTGGGCGTTAGCGCGGTGGTTATTTCCAATCACGGCGGCCGCCAACTTGACCATGCCCCTTCTTCCATCAGCGTATTGCCGGAAATTGCCGACGCGCTGGGTGACCGGGTGGAAATCATCTTAGACGGCGGTGTGCGCCGCGGCACCGATGTGCTCAAGGCCCTCAGCCTGGGCGCGACTGCGGTCATGATCGGGCGGGCCTACCTGTTCGGCCTGGGAGCAGGAGGGCAAGCAGGTGTGGCCCGGGCTTTGCAACTGCTGACCGCGGAAATCAAACGGAATATGATGCTGGTCGGCTGCACCTCCGTAACCGCGCTGAGCAAAAAATATATCCGCCCGTACTCTTTGGGCCTGCCGGCGCGGTAGCGATGCGAGTACCCATGATTAGCGCCATACTGCCCGAAGACCACCGTGACGCCACGTTAATCGGACGGATTTGGCATCCTGCCGAGGATACGGCCTTGGCCGGTCCCTGCCTTGTCGTGGTCAAACAGGGGGAGCTTTACGATCTGACCCCATTCGCGCCGACCTGCGCCGGGTTCATGGGGCGTGCAGACAGAATGGCGGTGGTGACCAAGGCATTACGGCGGGCGCCGTTGCTTGACCTGGAAACGGTGTTACAGAACAGTTGCCCCCGGCCCGACCCGCAACAAGCTCAGTTGCTGGCGCCGATAGACTTGCAGTGCATCAAGGCTGCCGGGGTGACGTTTGCCGATAGCCTGCTTGAACGCATTATTGAAGAGCGTGCCGGCGGTGATTGGGCGCAGGCAGAAAGGATACGTGACGAGCTATCACAATCCATCGGTGTGGATTTGTCGGGCCTCAAACCCGGCAGCAGGCAGGCCGAGCGGCTGGCAAGGCGTCTGCGTGAGCAAGGGTTGTGGTCCCAGTACCTGGAGGTAGGTCTCGGCCCGGACGCCGAGATCTTTACCAAGGCGCCGGTCCTGTCCGCCGTCGGATACGGCCAGGAGATCGGGGTCAACCCGGCGTCGGCGTGGAGCAACCCGGAGCCTGAAGTGGTATTGGTGGTCAATGGCGGCGGAGAAATTGTCGGCGCCACGCTTGGCAATGACGTGAACCTGCGCGATTTTGAGGGGCGTAGCGCCTTGTTACTGGCCCGGGGCAAGGACAATAATGCCTCGTGCGCGCTAGGCCCGTTTGTGCGCCTGTTCGATGAGCATTTCAACTTAGATGATGTGCGCGCACTGGAGGTGACCCTGGATGTGACAGGGCAGGACGGCTACCTGCTCAACGGCTCAAGCTCCATGACGGCAATCAGCCGGGATGTGGCGGAACTGGCCAGACAGACGCTCAATGCCTCACACCAATACCCGGACGGCTACGTGCTGATGACCGGGACCCTGTTCGCCCCGACCCAGGATCGCGAGCAGCCTGGTATGGGCTTCACCCATCACCCGGGCGATCGGGTGAGCATTGCTTCATCAAGGCTGGGTACTTTAATCAACACCGTTACCACCAGCGATCAAGCCGCGCCCTGGCAATTCGGCATCGGGGCGTTCATGCAGAATCTGCAGCGGCGCCAACTCTTGTAAACCGCAACACCCTCTTATGGCCACCTCTAAAAATCAGAGGTAACTGTGCAGCTTTAACCGTCGGTGCCGGTGCGGCGCTGAACATCCTCCGGCGGGGCATTCGGTGAGGAGCCCGGCGAGGAGTCCGGCGGGTCGACGCGCACCCGGAAGAAGGTCTCCACAGTGGCTTTGAGCGCAGCCAGACCTTGCTCGACCTGTCCCAGTCGGTCAGTGGTCTTGTCAATCCTCTTGTCCAGCGCGTCGATGCGCGTGGACAATCTCAGTATGAGTCCGGCCAGGGCGACGCCGACGCCAATGATTGCAGTAAGGATTTGAACGTGAGGTTCCATGCTGTCAGTGTACAAGAACGTTTCTGGTAATGTAATACCGGATGTTTGCCGTGATTGGAAATACTCTCCTCTTTCCAAGGCAAAATCATACTTTTATTTCACTCTTTCTGCGCAAAGACTTTTTGCATATAAAATTCGATCCTGCTAGACTGCCCTGTCGTTACTGCTTGCTTAATGGTTTGGCCTGGTCGGTCTGGAGAAACTGACCGGGTTCCGGCTGCCGGGTGTTTCAGCTGGCGGCCACTTGCTGGGCGAGGAGGGTTAAAGTCCTGAAAAATTGCGTGCCGCGTATTTTGAGGGGGGGGGGGGGGGGGGGACCCCCCCCCCCCCCCCCCCAAGAATCCGGCGGGCGCCGGGTCCTTGGCGTGCGGCGGTGCTTGGGCGTCGTGTCGGCGGGTG
>JAPORZ010000061.1 GCA_026709915.1 Gammaproteobacteria bacterium | reverse complement strand
TAAATCATTGGTCTTTGCTATGGTATAAGGTAAGATATGCATAAGCCTTGTCTGTAGCACCCATCGGGTGATAGTCATTTATCTCACAAGACATTATACAGGCAGGGCTTTTTTCATTCTTGGACTTTCTAACGCGGGATTAGGGGAACTCTTTATTGCTTTCAACGAAAACAACCTGTGGTACATTTACCCCCATGATCAATTGTGTAATGAACTGCTCGACATGGGCTACATGTCCGGGACCTTGTCATGGGAAGAGCGTGGCATTTACAATTGGCCCAGTCTTACACAAAGACTGGCTGAACACATGGAAGGGTATGTAATTTAGAGACGGAAACGAAAAAGTGTGATTTTTCATTTCCTTCATTTTCAACCACTTACGTGCTTAAAAATGGCAGCATATCCATAATGCTGCACGGCCACCTCTAATTTTTAGAGGTGGCCTTTAGTAAAATCCGGCTTTTATGAGCATAATTGCGGACAACATTGACCGGGACGAACTGGTTGGCCTGTTCAGGCCGGGGGCGGGCGCCATGCCGCCCAAACTGGCAGGGCGAGAGGCCGCGCTGGAAAAATTGTCCATCCCGCTCAATGAGATAAGCAGATTCAACCGAACGCCCGCCGCCGCTTCTGTGTTGTACGGGCCACGCGGGAACGGTAAAACTGTGCTGCTGAGTGCGTTTGAACATCAGTGCGAGAAGAAGGGCGCCGATGTCGTTGCGTTGACACCCGATGCCATCAGGACTGAGGCGGATCTGGCTGTGCACCTGTTGTACGATGACAGCTTGTTTAGCCAATTTCTGGAAGCCATCAGGTCCCGGGGCAGCGCCGATCTGGGCTTGGGGTTCGCCAGGGTGACATGGGATAATCTGAACCAGGCCGAGCGAGATAATTACAAACGTCGTCACCTGGTTGACCTGCTGGTTGCGCGTTGCCGCAGCAAACCGTTGGTGGTGACGCTGGACGAGGCGCACACGCTGGACCCGGAAGTCGGACGCAGACTGCTGAACTCCAGCCAGCTGGCGCAGCGAAAGGGCGCCCGGTTTCTGCTGATATTAGTCGGAACGCCCAACATCAAGGCTCACTTGGACAGCATGAGCGCCACGTTTTGGGACCGCGCCGAAGTGCTGGGGGTCGGGCGCCTGGATGCAAAGGCCACGCGTGAGGCGTTGGTGGAGCCGCTGCAAGGCTACGGCATCGCTTTTGCTGAGGATGCGTTGGCGGCAGTGGTCGCTGAGAGCCAGTGCTATCCGTATTTTATACAGCTCTGGGGAGGGGCGCTGTGCGAGGTACTGGCGGCGCGCAAGTCACTGCACATCGATATAGCGGTAGTGGAAGCCGCCCGCCCTGCCTTTACTTCAAAAAAAATTTTCTATTATGAGAAACGCCACGAGGAGCTGGAGAACCGGGAACTGTTGAAAGCCGCCGGAATAGTCGCGGCAATGTTTCAGGATCTGGATGATATTGATAGTGTGGCATTGAAACAGAAACTGACTGCCGACCTGTCGCCGGGCTTACAGGGTGCAGCGGACGTAATCAGGCAGCTCTCCCACCTGGGCTTTATCTGGAAACCACCGGCCGGCGCGTCCGTGGAACCGGGCATTCCCAGTCTCATGGACTATGTGCTGACGGAGCGGCAGAGCTTGGTGGGAGAACATAACCAAACGCCTGATTAGCGCCCGCCCGGCTCGACCTCATAAAGAATTTTTCCGGTTACCGGATTCCGGAGCAAACCCGGTCAACGTTTCCGCTACTTTACGCGAAATTTGCTTGAAGTAACGACTGAAATCGCAGGCATGGCGCGTGCGCGTCCCGGCCAGCACTATTTCGGCCCCGGCTGCCCCGGGCCTGACCCGGGCCCACAGGCGTTGGTGGGGTACGTAGAACAGCAGGAACACGCCGATGCTGAGCAGGGTGAAGCCCAGATAGACCCACTTGGCGCCGGGGGCGCGGGCAATTTGTAGCCCTGAGGCTTCCACATGTTCGAAATCGGTCAGTTGCAGGTAGTAGGGGGAACCGTACTGGTGCAGGGCCGACAGGGTGACAATGGCATCGTTGAGGAACTGCAGGTCCCGGTCGGACAGCTCTGCGGTTTCCAGGCCGGCATCGGCCAGCAGTGTCAAGTACGCCTGTTCCAGACCGAAACGCAGGATTTTCATTGACGCGCTGTTCACGGCGGCGGCGGCGGCCTCGTCCATGGCCGGGTCGATTTGCTGTTGCAGCGTTGCAAACCCCCCAGCTAAGAACAGGCGCACAATCCTCAAGGTAACGTTGGCAACATCCGTAGCGGTGACATTGCCGTCCAAGGTATTTCCCGCTAGCAGCAATGCCTGTCGTTCGGCATAAATGCGCGCCAGCCGGGCTTCATCCTGCAGCAGGTCCAGCAACGCCAGGAACCGGTCGGGGGAACCGGCGTCGTCAGCGGGGATATGCAGGTAGCGAAATTCCTCCTCCAGCGCCGCACGCACCCCGCTCAACAGGAATTCCCGCCCTTCCAGGGTGATCGGGTACATGTAGTTGAGGTACTCATGGGCGCGCCCGTCGGGGCGGCGCAGTTTGTAGCTGATGCTGGGGCCGAAATCACGGAATTCCTTGGCTATGGTCGGGTCTTCGTTGGGAAAGATGTTGAACTTGCGAAATTCCTCCGCTTCCAGGTTCAAGGTCTCCCCGCCGTGCTCTAAGGCGAGCGCCTCGTTGACCCGCAGCGAATGCGCCCGGGTGCCCGGCGCAGTCAGGTCGTGCAGCGTGAAATCGAGCCTGGAGCCGCCGTCACCGAAGCTGGCCTGGTAGATGGTATAACCCTCGTAAGTGAGCGGGTGGTTGACCGCAATGGTGTGCTCGACGCGCTTATCCCCGTGCCGGATGACCAGGTCGCTCTCGAAAGATTTGGGTTGGCCGCTCGGGTAGTGTTCCACCCGGAAATCCTCCAGCAGGATAACAAACGGCAACGGCTGCACCAGATAGCCAGCGCCCAGGTTGACGAAGGCCGCCCCCACGGCGCGCCCCTCCGGTATGGAAACGCTGGCGCGGAACGAGGTGTTGGTGGCCGGCAATTTGCTGTGTTCGGGAATCCGGCTGACGGGCAGATTCCTGGTTTCCGCCTGCAATTCACCGCGCAAGGTCTTGAATTTAAGCGGTACGTTGCTGTCGAGAAAACCACCGATACAGATAATCACCACCGCGCAATGGGTAAACAGATAACCGAAACGGTTGCTGGCGCCCTTCATCGCCGCCACCGTCGCGCCCGTTTCCCGCGCTTTGATCCGCACCTTGAAGCCCAGGTCCCGGAAGCAACCCGCCAGCTTTGCAACCGTTTCATCAGGGTCAAGCCGGGTCTGGTGGCGGCTGTGATCCGGCAGGTTCAGCAACTGCGCGGCCTGCATATCCTCCTGGTAGCGGCGCGCGCTGGCGATGATTCTGGGGCCGTTACGGTACAGGCAAATACTGGTGCTGGTCACCAGAAAGGCCAGGATCAGGATGAACCAGCTGCTGGAGTAAATATCGTACAAACCCAGCCGCTCGAACAAGCTGTGCCAGAAGGGGCCGAACTTGACAATATAATTCTGATAGGGTTCGTTTTGTTTGAGAATGGTACCGATAACAGAAGCCAGCGCCAGCGCCACCAGCAAGGTAACGGCCAGATTCATGGAACCAAGGAAGCGCAACCCCGATTTAAGCCTGACGGAGGCGGGCACCTGTAGTTCCTGCGGACTTCGGTAAGATAGTTGGGGTCAGAGTAAAACCCTTGAGATAGTCGCTAACAGCACATAGTGCGAAAGGTTTTTACTCCCCCGACGTTTAGTGGGAATGGCTGGGCGGGCGCCGGCCTGACTGTCAGTGCAGCCCTTGCAGGTAATCGGCGACGGCCTTGATACTGTCGTTGGACATGCGCCCGGCGATATCACGCATGACGCCGTTGACATCATTGGCACGCGCCTCGGCCTTGAACGCCTTCAGTTGCAGTTCCGTATAGGTGGCATGCTGGGCGTTGATCCTGGGATAGTTCGCGGCAGGATTGCCGGTGCCGGCCGGGCCATGACAGGCCATACAGGCCGCCATACCCTTGGCTGCATCGCCGGCGCGATACAGGCGCGCGCCCGGTTCTAAGTGTTCCGGTTGCGCGTGCCCGATTTTGGGTGCCAGACTGGCATAATACACTGCGAGGTCAGCGATATCCTGATCGCTCAGCGCCGCCGCGAACGGCGACATCTGGTCATTTTTTCTGCGCCCCTCACGAAAATCCTGCAGTTGTTTACGGATGTATTCGGCGTGCTGGCCGGCCAGATTGGGCCAGGTCGGGTTACCGCTGTTGCCATCAGGCCCATGGCAGGCAACACAGGTCGCCGCTTTTTGCTTGCCCGCCTGTACGTCGCCCGCGGCAACGAGCGTCGGCGGCAGCGATAGCAGGACCAAGCCACAAACCAGTTTGTTTAACATCCGGGGTTACCTCAAGTGTTATAGTTATGGTGACCTCTAAAAATGCCACGCGACAGCATTGCCGAAACTTATGAATCACAGCCGCTATCATAACACGGTTTACCTGCAAAGCGCGCACCTGTTGACGCAATTGCCGGCCGATGCCGGGAAGGAAGTGGTCTTTGCCGGCCGTTCCAACGCCGGTAAGTCCAGCGTGCTCAATGCGCTTGCGCGCCGCAAAAGTCTCGCCCGCACCAGCCGCCAGCCAGGCCGCACCCGGCAGCTTAATTTTTTTGTCGTTGATGCCCAGGCGCGCCTGGTCGACTTGCCGGGCTACGGCTACGCCAAGGCGCCGCGTGACCTGCGCCAGCACTGGGGGCAGCTTATCAATACCTATCTGGCGCAACGCCAATGCCTGACCGGGCTGGCGCTCATCGTCGATATCCGGCGCGGCCTGGGCGATCCCGATCGGCAACTGCTGAACTGGTGCACAGACCGGGCGCTACCGGCGCAGGTGGTGCTCAACAAGGCCGACAAGCTGTCCCGCAGCGCGGCCGCACACGCGTTGACGGCGGTCGCACGCGAACTTGGAGAAAACACCGGTATACAGTTATTCTCAGCCACAAAAAAACAGGGATTGGATGAATTGTACCAGACGCTGGATAAGTGGTTGTAGCGGTCAGGAAAAGATTGGCCCCAAAAAGGTTGGCCCCGGGGTCGTGAGGGGGAGGAGTCCGCCGGGGCCAGATAACCCGGTTGGGGAGACCGGGGTTCGCTTGCCATTGCATGTCGAGAACAGCCAGGAATAAATTCCTGTTACCCGTATGACCGCGACCGTAAAAAAAAGTTCCACTCCCGCACAAAACGGAATTTTATGCACAGATCAGGGCAACTGGCGGGGTTTTTGTCGCAACGCCGTAACAGCCACGCCGAAAGCGTATGGCTTTGTTGCTAACTATTTGAAATATAAAAACTTTATTGAAGTGTCTAAAATTTAACAGTTTTGTCACATAGCCAGTAATTATCGGTACTTCAGGGCGTGCTCTGCTACTGTATCCACAAAGTTATCCACAGAAAATGTGGATAACAAATTAAATTCAACTATGACAAGCAGTTATCTTTTTTATCTTAGAATAAAAATCAAAAAATCATGCTAACTTGAGCAGCAATTACAGGCGCTACGGCCTGAAAAACGCCTCCAAAGAAGCGCCTTTGCAGCATGGGGATATGCCGGCATTTTCAGCTGGTTCAGGCAAATTCATGCGCGCCGTCACCTGGCCCTCACACGCTGTACTTACGATTAAACTTGTCCACGCGTCCGGCCGTATCGAGGATTTTCTGCTTGCCCGAATAAAACGGATGGCACAGCGAGCACACCTCAATGTGCAAATCGCCCGGATACGTTGACTGCGTGGAGAACGTATTGCCACAACTGCAAGTCACTCTGATTTTATGATAGGTGGGATGGATATTGACTTTCATCGTTAGCCCTTGTTTCATTTCCGGGCGCTGATTGTAGAGGAAACAATCAAGCTCTGCAACTCTGAGTGTTCCATCCAGGGGAGGGAAAAGAAGCCGTCTGCGCGGGCGGGCTGAACGGATGTCGCGCCTGCATCTGGTTCAAGGCGATATTTTAGGTAACCTCTAAAAATGCCATCCGTGGCATTTTTAGAGGTTACCTAAAATTAATAGAGGTGACCTTTATTGACAACAGTCCTGAAGTTATGCAACCATGAGCATCGTGCCGGGCAGTCTGATGGGCGGGAAGCACTTTTTACAAGCCCTTAATCAGCAGCGGCACGTGTTCAACAATGCGGAGAACGCCATGAAACGATTGATGAAACTCTTACCCCCCCCCCCCCATTTATAGGTAGAGCGAGCTTCCTCGCCGTAGCGCTGGCGGCCATGACAATAACCAGCCCGACCAAAGCGGAAATGCCTGTGGTGAGGCTCAAGGAAGCTTTCACTACAAACACCTTTGTAGAGGGCATGAATAACGTTGTTCTTTATCATTTTGAAATCTCAAATTTTGATACAGCCAGACCGACGAAAGATCTGCGCATCGGATTATCATGGATGGCCACAACGACCGGCCGGACTGGATACGGGCCTGCAGGCATAGATCCAATAATCATTCCCGCAGGGCAGCAGGCAACCTCCTCTCCGTACCCTATCGGGACGCCTCCTGAGGACAATGTTGCCCGCCTCTGCAACAGATTCGTTTTTAACTTGTACTCCATGCAGCCGGATGACTACAAGGTTGCGCCTTACATCAAAGGCCAAGGGTTCGATTATTTCTACTACAAAGACAACGACGGCGCACATAATCAGACCTTGTATGATGCGCGGTGTAAGTGATGCCCAAACGCATCGTGACCATGCGCGGCAGGGAAGTTGAGTATATCCACCCCGCCGGGATGACCTAAGTCAACCAGACTGA
>JAPORZ010000174.1 GCA_026709915.1 Gammaproteobacteria bacterium | reverse complement strand
ACCTAGTTCACCGGCCCGGCGGCGGCGACTGACCGGTAGAAGATAGAACGATCGCAGGATTGCAGCCGATACTGCCGCAGATTCCCTGCAGAAGTGACCAGCAACGGCACTTCCACGCCGGCGTTGCCCAGGCTCCAGACCTTGCGGAAAACGCCGGACAGGGTATATACCGGTTCATCATCGACCGACAACACTATGTCACCCGGCTTGATCCCGGCCTGGTGGGCGGGGCAGCCCGGATACACCCCGGTTACCACCAGCTTGCCCTCGTATTCCTGTATCAGGGCGCCCAGCCAGGGCCTGGACGGCACGCGGCGCTGCCCGAATTCACACATCTCATCTAAGTAGGGTGACACCGTATCAATGGGTATGAACAGGTTGCCGAGTAATTCATCATCATCGTCATGGTGGAGTTCCAGCAGCAACGAGCCCACCCCGCACAGTTCTCCGTCCTGGTTCACCAGAGCCGCGCCGGCCCAGTCATTGCAACCGGGGGAGGTAAACAGGGCCTGGTCCAGCAGATACTCCCAACGCCCGGCAAACTCCTGTCTGGCAAACAGTGAGCACTTGAACGCCTTGGCCTGGTTGTTACGGTAAACGAACAGGCGTTCATCCACGGCGATGTCACTGCTTGAGCCGGGGACCAGGTGGCCGCCCGGCAACGGTAACGTCGGTTTTAACAGGGCGATGCCGGAATCGTGATCCTGAGCGACGATATAGGCGCCAGCGCCGCGTCCATCCCCGGACTTGAGCCAGATTTGCTCGGCTTCCAGTACCAGATAGCCCACCGTGGCAATCAAACCGTCTTCCCTGATGCGTACGCCACTGCCACTGCGCTCGGTCCCCAGCAGGTCTGCCGTCATGGCCTTGTCCGGCACCCGGCTCTGCACGTGTACCACGCTTTCCGACGGGGTCTGCATTGTGTCGGTTGCCAGGACGGTTCGATGCTGCGCTATGTGAGCGGGGCCGGCAGGTCGGACGACCCCATCAGGAATCGATCGATGCTCTGCGCCGCAGAACGGCCTTCGGCAATGGCCCACACAATCAGCGATTGTCCACGCTGCATATCGCCGGCGGTAAATACGCCCTCCTTGCTGGTCATCCAGTTCTCATCTCTTTTCACGTTGCCCCGTGGGGTCAGCTCAACACCCAGTTGCGCCAGCATACCGGCTTGTTCCGGCCCTAAGAAACCCATTGCGAGCAAGGCCAGGTCGCAGGGCAGCACCGTATCAGTGCCGGGTATCTCGACAAAATTCAAGCGGCCGTTTTCCTGTTTCATTTCCACCTCGACCAGTTCCAGCCCGGCGACATGCCCCTGACCATCATCGAGAAAACGTTTGGTTGACACTGCGTAGACGCGTTTCACGCCTTCCTCATGGGCCGAGGCGACCCGGTAGATACGCGGCCATTCCGGCCACGGGTTGTCGGCGGCGCGGCTGTTGGGGGGTTTGGGCATGATCTCCAACTGGTGCACTGACTTTGCGCCCTGGCGGTTGGCGGTGCCCAGACAATCGGCGCCGGTATCACCACCGCCGATGATGATCACGTGCTTGTCCCGGGCGCTGATAAACTGCGCGTCCGGGATGTCGTCGCCCTCACAGCGTTTGTTCTGCAACGGCAGGTAGTCCATGGCCTGGTAAATGCCTGCCAGCTCGCGGCCGGCCGCCGGCAGGTCCCGGGATTGTGTGGCCCCACCTGCCAACAGTACCGCATCGTACTCGGCGCATAACTCCTGTGGGTCGATATCCGCGCCGACATTACAGCCGGGTCGGAACACTACGCCTTCCTGACGCATCTGTTCCAGGCGCCGGTCCAGCGCCCGTTTTTCCATCTTGAACTCCGGAATGCCATAACGCAGCAGGCCGCCAATACGGTCGTCGCGCTCAAATACCGTTACTTCGTGGCCGGCGCGCGCCAGTTGCTGCGCCGCAGC
Source organism: Gammaproteobacteria bacterium (assembly GCA_026709915.1). Lineage (GTDB taxonomy): Bacteria > Pseudomonadota > Gammaproteobacteria > Eutrophobiales > Eutrophobiaceae > JAAXHV01. Next base: position 5,142 of record JAPORZ010000174.1, on the reverse strand, counting down.
CAGCCCGGCCGGGCCGGAACCGACCACGGCTATGCGTTTGCCGGTCTTCACGGCAGCCGGTTCCGGCTTGACCCAACCGTTTTCCCAGGCCTTGTCGATGATGGACAGTTCCACCGCCTTGATGGTCACCGGATCGTCGTTGATCCCCAGCACACACGACCCTTCGCACGGCGCCGGACACAGCGTGCCGGTAAATTCCGGGAAGTTATTGGTGGCGTGCAGGCGTTGAATCGCCTCCAACCACTGGTCGCGGTACACCAGGTCATTCCAGTCCGGGATGAGATTGCCTAACGGGCAACCCTGGTGGCAAAACGGGATGCCGCAGTCCATACAACGGGACGCCTGGGTCTTTAAGGGTTCCACCGGCCACGGCGCCATAACCTGGCGCCAGTCGGCCAGTCTTTCGGGAACGGGGCGGTAGGGCTGTTGGGCCCGCTCAAATTCAATAAAACCGGTAACCTTACCCATTATTGTCACCCATTAGCTGCTTCCATAATGGCTTGCTCCTCGGACAAACCTTGCTCGCGACCCTTTTTAATGGCTTCCAGCACGATCTTGTAGTCCCTGGGCATCACCTTCACGAAACGCGGTTGATAGTCGCGCCAGTTGTCCAAGATACGTTTGCCGGCGCTGCTCTGCGTGTACTGCACATGCCGGGACAACAGCTGTTTGATGGTGGCAACATCCTCCTGCTCCGCAACAGCTTCGAGGTGCACCATCTGCTGGTTGCAGCGAATGTGGAAGTCCTCATCCTCATCCAACACGTAGGCGATGCCACCGGACATACCCGCAGCAAAGTTGCGCCCGGTTTTGCCGATGATCACCACGCGCCCGCCGGTCATGTATTCGCAGCCGTGATCGCCCACGCCCTCCACCACGGCATGAACGCCGCTGTTACGCACGCAGAAACGCTCGCCGGCAATGCCCCGGAAATAACCCTCGCCCGAGGTGGCGCCGTACAGGGCTACGTTACCGATAAGAATGTTCTGTTCGGGCACAAATGTCGAGGCGCGCGGCGGATACACGATGATCTTGCCGCCGGACAGCCCCTTGCCGATGTAATCGTTGGCGTCTCCTTCCAGCGTGAGGGTTACGCCTTGCGGCACGAACGCGCCGAAACTCATACCGGCCGAGCCATTGAAATGCACCCTTATGGTATCTGCGGGCAGCCCCTCAGCGCCGTAGCGTTTGGTGATCTCGTAACCTAAGATGGTGCCTGTAGTGCGGTTGGTATTGCGGATGGGCAGAATGATGTCCACCGGCTTTTTGGTTTCCAGTGTGTTCCGGCACAGCGGCACCAGCGTGGTCACGTCCAGCGACTGCGCCAGACCATGGTCCTGTTCCTGCGAGTGGTAAATGCCCACCTCCGGACCCATCTCAGGCTTGTACAGGATGTTGGTAAAATCCAGCCCCTTGGCCTTCCAGTGACCTATCGCATTGTTCATATCCAGCCGGTCGCTGCGCCCGACCATTTCATCAATGGTGCGAAAACCCAGCTGCGCCATCAGTTCCCGTATCTCTGCGGCGACAAAGCGGAAGAAGTGTTCCACGAACTCCGGCTTGCCGGTGAATTTTTCGCGCAAACGCTGGTCTTGCGTGGCCACGCCCACCGGACAGGTATTCAGGTGGCACACGCGCATCATGATGCAACCGCTGACGACCAGGGGCGCGGTGGAAAAACCGAACTCCTCGGCGCCCAGCAAGGCGGCAATGACCACATCGCGGCCGGTCTTCATCTGGCCGTCGGCCTGCACTACGATACGGTCGCGCAACTTGTTCTGTACCAGCACCTGCTGAGTTTCGGCCAGACCCAGTTCCCAGGGTAGCCCTGCATGTTTAAGAGAACTGATGGGCGAGGCGCCGGTGCCGCCGTCATAACCGGAGATGAGCACCACATCGGAGTGCGCCTTGGAGACGCCCGCGGCGACCGTGCCCACACCCACTTCCGCCACCAGTTTCACGTGTACACGCGCTGCGGGGTTGGAATTCTTCAAATCGTGGATCAGTTGCGCTAAGTCCTCGATGGAGTAAATATCGTGGTGCGGCGGTGGCGAGATCAGCCCCACCCAGGGCGTGGAATGCCGCACCTCGGCGATCCAGGGATACACTTTGGGGCCCGGCAACTGCCCGCCTTCGCCGGGTTTTGCGCCTTGTGCCATCTTGATTTGCAAATCGTCGGCGTTCACCAGGTACTCACTGGTGACACCGAAACGGCCGGACGCCACTTGCTTGATGGCGCTGCGGCGCAGGTCGCCGTTTGCGTCCGGGGTGTAACGGGCCGAGTCCTCGCCACCTTCGCCGGTATTGGACTTGCCACCGATACGGTTCATGGCAATGGCTAAGGTCTCATGGGCTTCCTTGCTGATGGAACCGTAGGACATGGCGCCGGTGGAGAAGCGACGCATGATGTTCTCGACCGGCTCGACTTCCTCCAAGGGCACAGGCTCAGCGGCCGGCTTGAACTGCATCAGGCCGCGCAAGGTAGCCATGTTGCGGCTCTGGTCGTCCACCAGGTTGGAGTATTCCTTAAAAATCCGGTATTGCCCGGTACGCGTGGCGTGCTGCAAGCGGAACACGGTCTCCGGGTTGAACAGGTGGTACTCGCCGTCGCGCCGCCACTGGTATTCGCCGCCCCAGTCCAGGTCCGGGCGCTGCACCGGCCGCTGCGGGAAGCCGTTATGGTGACGCATGCTGCTTTCCTTGGCGACAACCTCCAGCCCGATGCCGCCGATGCGCGAGGCCGTCCAGGTGAAATAATGGTCCACGAAGTCCTTGTCCAGGCCGATAGCCTCGAAGATCTGGGCGCCGCGGTAGGACTGCACCGTAGAGATTCCCATCTTGGACATAGCTTTGATCAAGCCCTTGTTGACGGCCTTGATGTAATTCGCCACCGCTTTGTCGAACTGCATCTCCGGCACGAAACCCTCGCCAATGAGGCCGCTGATGCTCTCGAACACCAGGTAGGGGTTAATTGCCTCAATGCCATAGCCGATCAACACCGCAAAGTGATGCACCTCGCGCGGCTCGCCGGATTCCAGCGCCAGCCCGACCCGGGTGCGGTTGCCGTTGCGGATCAGGTGGTGGTGTACGCCGGCGGTAGCCAGTAGCGCCGGGATGGGCGCCAGCTCGGCCGTCACGCCACGATCGGACAGGATAATGTAGCTGCAACCCTCCTTGATAGCCTGATCAACCTGAGCATAGACTTCGCGCAAGGTCTGGTCCAGCCCCTTGCCCCCCGCGGCCACGGGATACAGTATGGAAATGGTTCTGGTACTGAAACCGGGCAGGTTCATATCGCGGATACGGGCCAGCTCGGCATTGGTCAGCAGGGGTGAAGGCAGGCGCACCCGCTTGCAGCTGTCGGGGCCAGGTTGCAGCAGGTTGGCTTCCGGTCCGATGGTGGTGGAAACCTGGGTGACCAGTTCCTCACGGATGCCGTCCAAGGGCGGGTTGGTTACCTGGGCGAACAGCTGCTTGAAATAATCGTACAACAGGCGTGGCCGGTTGGACAGCACCGCCAGCGCCGCATCGGTGCCCATGGAACCGATGGGTTCTTCGCCCTTGCCGGCCATGGGCGCGACCAGCAGGCGTAGTTCTTCATGGGTATAGCCGAACACCTGCTGGCGTTGCAGCAAGGTGTCGGGGTCAGTGCCGTGGATATGCTTCGGGTTGGGCAGGTTTTCCAGGGGCATCAGGTTTTGCTTGAGCCACCGGGTATAGGGGTGCTCATCGATATAACGCTGTTTCAGTTCGCTGTCGTCGATGATCCGGCCCTCGCGGGTATCGACCAGGAAGATGCGTCCGGGGCGCAGGCGCTCCTTGAGCTTGACATTTTCCGGGGCGACATCCAGCACACCCACTTCGGAGGCCATGATCACCATGTCGTCATGGGTGACGTAGTAGCGCGACGGACGCAAGCCGTTGCGGTCCAGCACTGCGCCGATGACCTCGCCATCGGTAAAGGCAATGGACGCAGGACCATCCCAGGGTTCCATCAGGCAGGCGTGGTATTCATAAAATGCCTTGCGCTCCTCGCTCATGGTCTCGTGGCCACTCCAGGCCTCCGGGATCATCATCAGGATGGCATGGGACAGCGGCCGGCCGGTCATGTGCAGGAATTCCATGACGTTGTCGAACACCGCCGAATCGCTGCCGCCTTCGATGACTACCGGGAAGATCTTCTCCAGCTCAGGCCCGAACAGCGCCGAATCACACAGCGCCTCGCGTGCGTGCATCCAGTTGGTGTTGCCGCGCACGGTATTGATCTCGCCGTTGTGGCACACATAGCGGAACGGGTGCGCCAGCCGCCAGGACGGGAACGTATTGGTGGAAAAACGCTGGTGCACCAGGGCCAGGGCGCTTTCCAGGTCCGGCGCGGTGAGGTCGGGAAACATGGGCTCGAACTGCGAGCCGGTCAGCATCCCTTTATAGACGAAGGTGCGCCAGGACAGGGACGGGATATAAAACAAATCCTGCTGTTCCAGCCCCGAATTGCAGATGGCGTGCTCCACCCGCTTGCGGATGACGTACAGTTTTCTTTCAAACGCGGCCGCGTCGGGCACGGCGTCGGCGCGCCCGATAAAAACCTGCTTGAAGGTAGGCTCGCCCGCCAGTGCGGTGGGGCCGAGCAAGGAATCATCAGTCGGCGCCTCGCGCCAGCCGAGCACGGTCTGGCCTTCTTCTTCGATAATGCCGGCAAATACCCGCTGGCACTCCTCGGCCTGGGCCGGGTCGCGCGGCAGGAATACCAGTCCGGCGCCGTAGTGTTCGGTATCAGGCAGGCCAAACCCGGCTTCGGCACACACGCGCCGGAAAAATTTATCGGGCTTCTGGAGCAGCATCCCCACCCCGTCCCCGGTATTCACCTCGCAACCGCAGGCGCCGCGATGCAACAGGTTCTTAAGAATAGTCAGGGCATTCTCGACAATCGCGCGGGATTTACGCCCCTTGATATCCACCACAAACCCCACGCCACAGGAATCATGCTCCGTAGCGGGGTCATAAAGCCCTTGGGCAGGGGGCGCCTGCCAGTTGTGTGTTGGTTTCTGCATAAGATTCGCCTGTACCGGCTGGCCGGACATTCCTGGAGACGACCACTCCAAACAGGTGGCAGTGTAACCTATTTACCGGTCGATGTCACTC
>JAPORZ010000208.1 GCA_026709915.1 Gammaproteobacteria bacterium | reverse complement strand
GATTTTCCGTTTCCTTCATTTTCAAGCACTTACGTGCTTAAAAATGGCAGCATATCCTTATGCTGCACGGCCACCTCTAATTTTTAGAGGTGGCCTATACATAAACACCAGCGCAGCAGACCTCAGCCGGTATGCGTCTGGCGGTATTGACTGATCATTGCCGCCATCTGGTCTTTGAGGTGCAGTTTTTCTTTTTTCAGGTTATCCAGAACATATCCATCCACGGGTGTTACGCCGGAATTGGCCTGGTTGACTTGTTGCTTCAATTCACCATGCTTTGAATGCAGTCGCTTAAAATTTTCGTTTTCGTTCAATAATGCATCGACTATCTCCTGCTCATATTCAAACATAGAGGCCTCCTTCAGGTCAGGTTTTCAGGGTTTAAGCAATCTCTAATTTTTAGAGGTTACCTTATAGTGCCTACAGCCTTAAAGTTAGTCCAAATTTCCCCAGACTACAAGGAAAAAATTTTCTATGGTAACCTCTAAAAATGCCCTCCGTGGCATTTTTAGACACGGAAACGGAAAAGTATGATTTTCCGTTTCCTTCATTTTCAATCACTTACGTGATTAAAAATGGCAGTATATCCCTATACTGCACGGGCATCTCTGATTTTTAGAGGTACCCTTATTATAAGCACATGCGCGCGGCAACGTTTATCAACATCGTGTTTTATCTGCTGTCTGCCTCAGGCGGACACCTTCATGCTACTGAAAAACATGATAAAACGTTCAGCCTCACCGAGGTCAGCGCCGGTATTTACGTACACCAGGGCAAGCATGTGGGGCTGGAGCATGACCACAGCGACGATATTGCCAACATCGGCTTCATCGTCGGCGGGCAATGTATTGCCGTTATCGACACCGGCGGTTCGGTGGCTATTGGCCGGGCCTTGCAAAAAGCCATGCGTAGCGTCTCATCCCTGCCTATTTGCTACGTGATCAATACCCATATACATTTTGACCATGTACTGGGAAACGCCGCTTTCAGGGCTGCTGAGCCGGTCTTCGTCGGGCACGAAAATCTGGCGCTGGAAATGGCGCATAACCGCGCGTTTTTCCTGTCGGAGTTTCGCGCCAACCTCGGTGAAAATCCCTCGGCAGCCTCGATCATCGGCCCGGACCTCACCGTTGCCAATACGCTGGAACTGGATCTGGGCAACCGGATAATTACCCTGCGCGCTTACCCGCCCTCCCATTCCCATACGGATTTATCGGTGTATGACCATAACACTGCGACGTTATGGCTCTCTGACCTGCTGTTCGTGGACCGGATTCCCGCCCTCGACGGCAGTCTCAAAGGCTGGCTGGAGACGCTGGACCTGCTAACCGCACAGCCAGCCCGGCGCGTTATTCCCGGTCACGGCCCTGTCAGCCTGCCCTGGCCGGATGCAGCCGATGCCCAGGATACCTACCTGCGTATGTTGCTGGCCCGCACCAGAGAAGAAATCGCCAAGGGGGCATTCATGGAGGACATCATTGAGACCGTGGGTAACACAGAGAAAACCCAATGGCTGCTGCATGAGGAAAACCACCGACGCAACGTTACCCGGGCGTTTACTGAGTTAGAGTGGGAGTGAAATAGTACCGGAAGAAGTCGGTATGGCCTCGTCAGGATAGTCGCCAGCCGGGATGGCTGGCGCAAAGCGTACCGGGACGTATTCACAGCGCTCCTGACGAAACCATGCCGACTTCTTGACCAACTTCATGGCCTACATCCCTGGATAGTTGGGTCCGCCACCACCTTCCGGGGGCACCCAGACGATGTTCTGGGTGGGGTCTTTGATATCACAGGTCTTGCAGTGCACGCAGTTCTGGGCGTTGATCCGCAATGCGGGGGCATCGTCTTCGGTAACAATCTCGTAAACACCCGCGGGGCAATAGCGTTGCTCGGGCGCGGCATAGCGTTCCAGGTTGGTGGCAATCGGGATGGTCTCATTCTTCAGCGTAAGGTGACAAGGCTGATCTTCTTCGTGATTGGTATTGGAGATGAAGACTGATGAGAGTTTGTCGAAACTCAGCTTGCCATCCGGTTTGGGATAATCAATGGGTTCGCAATCCGCGGCGGCCTTCAGGCAGGTGTGGTCCGGGTGTCGGTCGTGCAGGGTGAATGGCAGTCGCCCAGCAAAAATGGACTGGTCGGCCAGGTTGAACGCAGCGCCCAGATACATGCCAAACCGGTGCAGGGCTGCGCCGAAATTGCGGGAGCGATAAATATCATCATAAGCCCAGCAGGCGCGGAAGTTGTCGTCGAATGCCGACAGGTTTGCGGCCGCTTGCTCGCCCCCGGCGCCCCTACTGGCTGGCAGCGCGGTGATCAGGGTTTGCGCGGCAACCATGCCGGACTTCATGGCCGTGTGCGTGCCCTTGATCTTGGCGAAATTCAAGGTGCCGGCGTCACACCCAACCAGTAACGCGCCGGGCATGGACATTTTCGGCAATGAGTTCAAACCGCCTTTGGTGATGGAGCGGGCGCCGTAGGCCAGACGTCGCCCGCCGGCCAGGGTCTGCGCAATCAAAGGGTGGTGTTTGAGGCGCTGGAATTCATCGAATGGGCTGAGGTAGGGGTTGGCGTAATTCAGATCGATGATCAAACCGACCACGACCTGATTGGGCGCCAGATGGTACAGAAAAAAGCCGCCGGAAGCCTGTTTGGACAGCGGCCAACCGGAACCGTGCACGACCAGGCCGGGTCGGAAGTTGTCTGCGTCCACCTCCCATAACTCCTTGATACCCAATCCGTAATGCTGCGGATCACGGCCTTGGTCAAGCTCATACTTGTCAATGAGCTGGCGGCCTAAGTGCCCGCGGCTGCCCTCGGCAAAAACCGTATAGCGCCCGTGCAGTTCCATACCCGGCTCGAAGCTGTCTTTCTCCTCACCCGTTACGGCACGCCCCATGTCTCCGGTTGCGACACCTTTGACCCGCCCATTGTCGTCGAACAGCGCTTGGGCGGCGGCAAAGCCGGGGTAAATCTCCACCTCCAGCGCCTCTGCCTGCTCGGCCAGCCAGCGGCATACATTGCCCAGGCTGACGATGTAATTGCCCTGGTTGTGCATGCTCGCGGGCACCAGCGGGCCGGGAATTTTTATGGCTGAGTTATGACTGGTCAGGAAATAGACCTGGTCCTGGCTGACGGGTGTGTGCAACGGCGCGCCACGCTCTTTCCAGTCGGGGATCAACTCATCTAAGGCACGCGTTTCCAGCACCGCGCCGGACAGGATATGAGCGCCGATCTCAGAGCCTTTTTCCAGCAGGCAAACGCTGAGCTCCTGCTCCCGTTGCTGCGCCAGGGTCTTGAGATGAATGGCTGTTGCGAGTCCTGCCGGGCCTCCGCCTACGATAACAACATCGTATTCCATGACCTCACGTTGCATGGAGACGGCCGGCGCCCCTCAACTGCGGCGGCGTTGTTTCAGGCTCTCTTCCAGTTGTTTCTTGCGTTCTTTTTCGCTGTTGACGTAGCCGAGCCAGGTTTGTGCGGCCTTGTGGCTGCGCTCGTCCTTGCTGGCTTCGGCGAAGGCTGCGATGGAGGCGTCGAACTTCTGTATCTCAAACAGAGCCAGACCCAGCATGATGTTGGCCTGGTCGCTACGCTTGAGGCCGCCTTTCTTGAATGCCGTGCGCAGTGACGCCACGGCTTCGTCATACCGGTACAGGTTGATATAGGCCTGAGCCAGACGCATATCCAGCTCGCCGTCCTTGGACAGCTTGGCAGCTTGTATCAACGGCGGGAGTGATTTTTCATTTTCCTGGGCCTGTAACCAGGCTTGCGAAAGCAGCCTTAAGTTCCTGATATTTTGCTCTATTTTTTCCTCTTTCATGCCCTTGTCCAGCAATACCGCCGCCTTGTAGGGCGCCTCGTGCAACATGTACAGGTTAGCCAGATTCAACTGCTGGTTGCCCCGTTCCAACTGCCCGGCTTCATACAGCATCTCCAGGATGGACATCTGCTTGTCCAGACGCTTGAGCTCGGAATAGGTGCCGGCCATGGTCAACCAGTATTCCGGCTTGGGGTAATATTCGACCAGTTCCTTGAGTACTGCGAGCATGTTCTCATAATCGTTGAGATTGTAATAATCCACGCGCAACAGCAGCAACAGGTTTTCCTTGGGTATATCGCCGCGTGCCTTGACCATGGCGTAAGCCTTTTTCAACGGCACCAGCGAGTTCTCGTATTCTTCCAACTGGTAGTAACCCTGACCCAGCAGCATATAGGCATTTTCAGTGGGTTTTTCCGTCACCGCGAACCACTTGTTGATGACGTCCACCGCCTTGCGATAGTTCTCGATAATAAAATACAACTGGGCAAGGGTGTATAAGGAATTGGTTTCCAGCGCTTCGGGCAGGTCGGGTTGTGCCAGCACCTGCTCATACGACGCAATGGCGTCTTCGTATCGTTCCAGGGTGAAATACGTGTAAGCAAAGTAATTGTACAACTGTGCCTTTTCGTAGTTCGACAGCTTGGGTTCCCGGGCCAGATCGCCCAGGGCTGCCAGGCCCTCCTCGTAGTTTTTGGCCTCGATCAATTCCTGCGCTTCGGTCAACTTCTTGTAAACCTTCTCGCTCATAGAAGGGGTTTTGCGGGTCTTGCGCTCCTTGCCCCCCGCTGAGCCTTCCTGCGCCACCACCGCCGGCGTCGTGGCGGTAATGAATACGGGCAACAGCGCCAGCGCACAGGCCAGTAAGACGCTGCGTATGAAAAGAGATTTAACTGCCGTGCAAAAAATACCCATGAGTATCAATCTCCGTACTATATCTAACGTTACCAATCGGTCTATGCCCGTCATTCCTGTACAAGCAGGAATGACAAGCCATGATGCGGCATGACCGCGCCGCTAATCTTCCAGTTCAAACGTAATCTTGTTCTGCACGCCCGGCACTTCGATGGGCTGTCCCTCAACGATCCGCGGCTTGTACTTGAACTTGGCAGCCGCAGCGATGGAGGCCCTGTCAAAAACACCCGGCGGCACCGACTCGACCACGCGGATATCCTTGGTGGTGCCCGATTTGGTCACGGTGAACTCAACGATGACGTAACCCTCAATGCCGCGTGACTGCGCGCGCCGCGGATAAATAGGCTGCACCTTGACGATAGGCAGGTATTCACCATCGCTGGGCGCTAAGCCAAAGCCGCTTGCATCCAGGTTGATGTTGGTGTTTACGGGCGCTGCCGACACCTGTACGCTCTGCGCTTCCGGCGTCACGTTATCCATGGACGGCGGCGGGGGTTCCGGGGGCGGCTGATCCGGCGGCGGGGGTTTCTTGGGCGGCGGTTCGCGGTAGTTGACCATCTCCTCCGGGTCGATCCGCACAAATTCCAGCATCCTGCCGGGGTCGTCATGGTCCAGGTCGCGGTCAGCGATGTTAATCAGGTATTGCATCAGCCAGAACAGGCCAAATACGACCATCAGAGCGCACGCGCCGGCGATAAAGTAACGGCCTGCAGTGAGGGTACGCGCAACCATCGCCGGCACTCAGTTCTCGGCGGCCAGCGCGATGTTATAGACGCCGGCCTGACGCACCGCGTCCATGACCTCGACCAGCATCTTGTTCTTGGATTCCTCATCGGCCTGTATCACCACCGACCCTTGCGGATTCTCGGCGCGCAAGCGTTTGATGTTCGGAACCACGGAACGGATGTCGATCTTGCGGCGATCCAGCCAGATACTGTTATTGGCGTCAATGGCGATCAGGATGTTCGCTTTCTTCTTCACTTCCGCAGTCGGCGCATCAGGTTTGTTGACATCGATGCCGGCTTCCTTGACGAAGGTCGCAGTGACGATGAAGAAAATCAGCATGATGAAGACAATATCGATCAGCGGCGTGATGTTTACTTCTGATTCGTCATCAGCGGAGACACTGGTGATTCTACGCATAATTGTATTCCTCGTTGGTACGCCGGATGTTAGTACTAATGGTAACCTCTAATTTTTAGAGGCGCCCTAATGGTCCATGGTCAGGCGCTCGCTCAGTTTTTCAACCTCGGAGTCAGCCCTGCTCTGTAACCCGACACTGATAAAGTAACCGGACAACGCCGCCACCATACCGGACATGGTCGGCACTGTTGCCTGCGACACGCCGGCGGCCATGGCCCGGGCATTGCCGGTACCCAGGAACGCCATCACCTCAAACACGGTAACCATGCCGGTCACCGTGCCCAGCAAGCCGACCAGCGGGCACAGCGCGACACAGACCTTGATCGTGCCGAGGAACTGGTTGGCCTGGATCCTGACATCCGAGATCATGGCCTCCCGTACCCGGTGGGCGTTCCAGGAACCCCTTTCCGCGCGCGCATCCCAGCGTTTGATTGCGTCCCTGGACAGGCGCGGTTGCTGCGTGGAAAAGAAAATCAGCCGTTCCACGATACACAACCACATGATGGCCAATACCACCGCCACCAGATACAGCACCGGCCCGCCCAATTCCAGGAAGTCCCGAATGGCTTCCCACATGTCGATGAAGCCTTGCTCCAGACCGACCAGGGAGGTGATGCCGCGCAGGATTGAATAGATAAGATCAGTCATTATATCGTTAGCTGTTGCGGCGGTGTCTTCACGCAGCCTTGTGCTGCTGCTCTGAAGCCTGGGCCACAAAGCCGGTAGCCTGACCTTCCAGTATCTCGATAATCCTGCGGCTTTGGCCTGCCATCATGCTGTGCAGGAACACCGTAGGAATGGCTACACACAAGCCCAGCATGGTAGTGATCAAGGCCTGGGAAATACCGCCGGCCATGAGTTTCGGATCACCGGTGCCGAACAGGGTGATGGACTGGAACGTAACGATCATGCCGATCACCGTACCTAACAGGCCGAGCAACGGCGCCACCACGGAGATGACCTTGATCAACGTATTCAGGCGGCTCAGCTTGGGCACTTCCCGCAACACCGCCTCGCCCATCTTCAATTCCAGCGATTCCACATCGAGACCCTTGTTTTCGTGGTAGGCCAGCAACACCCGACCCAGCGGGTTGTTGGCGGCAGGGTTACCCAGGTTGCGCATCTGGCTGTTCACCGACATGCTGACGGTCATCATGTAGAGAATCCTGAGCAGCGCCACGGCAATGCCGAAAATGCCCAG
>JAPORZ010000180.1 GCA_026709915.1 Gammaproteobacteria bacterium | reverse complement strand
ATTTACATAGCAAAAATGCCCTTTACATTTTTTTCACGGTAATGTGCTACACTTAACTTAAACGATTAACTTATATTTCCCACCAGCTTATGTGTCCCTGCCTGATGGGAAACGCGGATTAAGTTCATTGTTGATTGCAAAACCGATTTTTCACCAGCACCTTTGGGGAGGAAAGTTCCATGACTAACCATCTCACCAGCAGTTCAAGCATCCTTCTGGGGGCCATGTTGCTCCTCGGCAGCGGCGTTCTCAATGCGCAAGACGGAGACACGATAGAAGAAATTGTCGTTTTCGGACAATCGGTAGGCGTCGGTGAAACCCGCGCCAATATCAGGATTGACGCAGCAACCATCGAAGAGCTGCCGCCGGGAACCGGCGCAGCGCAGCTGTTGCAACGGATTTCCGGGATCCAGGTGGGCGCCTCCGACCCCTTGGGCGGTGGCGGCTTTGACAGTACCATCAACATGCGCGGGTTCAACAAGGATAATATCGGTTTTTCCATTGACGGCATCCCCAATGGCCGTACCACTTTGGGCGGCGGCGCCGTGCCAAACCGCTTTGTGGATACCGCCAATCTGGCTGGCATCGACGTTTCGCAATCCGCCGGGGTGACTGGCTCCCCCTCGCGCCAGGCCCTGGTCGGTCATATCAATTACGTTACGCAAGACCCGGCACGCGAGGCCGGCGCGCGCATGGACTTCTCCCTGGGCAGTCACAGTTATGAACGGTACTACCTGCGCTATGACACCGGCGAGATCATCGGCGGCGCCACCGCCTACCTGAGCGCCTCCTTCCAGGATACCGATGTCTGGATCGGCGAAGGCACCGGCGTGAACGAGCGCCTGCACATCGACGCCAAGCTGGTGAAGGATTTCGACAACGGCGCCGTGCTGAAGCTGCGCCACAGTTATAACGACCGGGATGCCAGTGGTTATAATATCGTTTCGCTGCTACAGACACCTTGCGCCGCTGAAAACAGACGTTGTTTCTTTGACGCTTTTGCCCCGACCAACCCGGCTTTTTCACTGAACCCGAACAGCGATGGTTATACCGATGACTGGACCGGCAACCCGCTGGTTGATCGCCTGCATCGCTCCACTCGGGGCAACGCACGCGAGGACAACCTCAGCTACGCAGAACTCATGCTGCCGTTCACGGATGCCATTGCCATGACCTTAAAACCCTATTACCACTTCCAGGACGGCGTCGGCCGCTTTATGAACGCCAGTGACGAGGGCGCAGTGCCCGACCCTATCGACAACACCAGTGAGACCGGCCGCCAGCTCTATTACCGCAATAACCACTATGAAATGGATCGCTACGGCGCCATCTTCGAGGTGGCCGGGTCCCATAACGAGTTGCTGAACTGGAAGGCGGGGGTCTGGTATGAGGATGCCGACCGCACCCAGGTGCGGCACTGGCACCGGCTGGTAAACCCTCTGGCCGGACCTGCTTACGTCGGCACGCCATTTCATACCAGTGAGGACAAGGAGTGGGATAACCAGGTCTGGACGCTGTACTTCGGCAATAAATCCACGTTGTTTGACGAGCGCCTGAGCGTCGAGTGGGGGCTGTCTTACATGGACAACGACGTTGATTACACGGCGCCCATCCAGGATTCAGATGACGGATTGTTTGGCTACGTAAACAGTGTGTCAACGGATTCGGGCGTCCTGCCCAACGTGGGCGCGGTCTTTTCCATTACCGATTCGGTGGAGGTCTTTGCCGGCTATGCCGAGAATGCGGCAACCGTCTCCGATGGCGTGCTTGAAGACGGCGCCGGCGACCCACCCGACCCCGCAGAGGCAGTCAACTCTATGGATAAATCGGACGTCATTGACGCCGGCCTCAGATATACCAGCAACAACCTGGCCTTGGGGGTGCAGTATTTCCGGCTTGAATCGGAGGAAGTCATTGCCGTGGACGCCGCCAATACACTGGCTTCCGACAACCTCGATCAGGGCAAAGAAGTGGAAGGGGTGGAGTTTACCTTTAACGGCAGGTATCAGGATTTTGAACTCTACGCCGCCTACACGCACCAGTCCCACGAATATGTGCTCGATGAGAGCAGCCTGGACGCTGACGGCAATCCCCGGGCTGGCTTTATCCGTGACGGCGAGGATCTGGTGGGTATTCCCGATGATAAACTGTTTTTGGAATTATCCTGGCAGCCTACGGAAAACTTCAATTTTTCCGTTAACATGAACCATGTCGGTGATCGCGCCGGCTTTTATGGCAACCCCCGGGCGTCCACCGGCCTGTTGCCCGATTTCAGCTTCGCCAGTGGCGCATTCAGCCCCCCCGACCAGGTTGCCCAGGTTACGTCGTCGGACGAAAGGATACGGGGCTATACGGTATTCGGCCTGAACATGTCCTATAATCGGAAGATGAACCTCGACTATCTGCGCGGCCTCACCTTTGCCTTGAATGTGGAGAATATCACCAACAAGGATTACCTGTCCGGCGTCGCCCCGGAACTGCTGGGCGTTGACAGAAAGTGGGCCGGACGCTATTTCATCGGCGCCCCCCGCAGTATTACGTTTACCGTAAAAGGCGTTTTCTGAGTGCGCCTTGCGTAGGCAGACCCAGGTTTACACCAAAGTTTTTTTGTCCATGCCTGCGCCTGAAGGAAACTCTGAAAATGCCCTCCGTGGCATTTGCAGAGGTGGTCATAACCGGCGCCGGTTTCTTACCGGCGCCCTGGCTGCCGGACTCGGGGCAAGCCTGCCGTTCCTCTCTGTCGGCGCAACGAGGACAGCCAACACCGCTGCGCTGGCCCCCACTCGCATCGCCCCCACTCGCATCGCTTTGGGCTCCTGCTGCAAATCGTGGCAGCCACAGGAGGTCTGGGACGCTATCCTGCAAACAAGTCCTGACTTGTTCCTGTTTCTGGGGGATGCAGTCTATGCAGATGAGGACGTTACCGGGCAACCGGACGCCATGCAGGCGCTGAGCAGGGCCTACCAGCGGTTTACGTCGGTAGAGGAGTTTCAGGTATTTCGTAAACGGGTCCCCATCCTGGCTACCTGGGACGACCATGACTATGGGCTCAGAGACGGGGGCGAGGACTTCGCCCTGAAAGAAGCTGCGCGCCGGTTATTTCTGGATTTCTGGCAGGCGCCAACGAGTGACCCACGCCGCAACCAGGTGGGCGGCATCTATGCTGCCCATGAATTCGGTCCCCCCGAACGCCTGGTACAAGTCATCCTGCTGGATACGCGCTTTGGGCGGTCGCCACTGAAACGTTTGCCGGCAGATGAGTTGGCACGGGCCGGGGCAAGTGGGTTCGGCCCCTACCTGCCCGATAGCGCGCCCGCGGCGCGGATGCTGCATGAGGCACAATGGACATGGCTGGAACAGCAACTTGCGCGCCCGGCCCGACTGCGCCTGATATGCAGCAGTGTCCCCTTTGCCGCCGGCTTCCGGGGCTGGGAGTCCTGGGCCAATTTTCCGTTAGAGCGCTTACGTCTCATCAGGCTGATCGAAGCCGCCAGGGCGGGCGGTGTCCTGTTTCTCAGCGGCGATGTCCACTATGGCGACCTCTCCTGTGCAACAAGGGGCGTTCCCTACCCCCTCTGGGACCTGACATCAAGCGGCCTGACTCATTTCTGGCCGACACCGGGGCCGAATGCCAACCGGGTTCACGCCCGGACCGTCCACACGCGCAATTTCGGTCTGGTTCACGTGCGCTGGGACCTTGGTGACCCACTGGTGGTGCTGGAGGTGAGGGGGGTAAACGGTGCAATAATGCTGCAACATACCCTGTCTCTGAGTACGCTGGCGCTTGCTGAATAAACAACCAGATACTTATGCAAGCTCATTTGATGCAGGGTCTTAGCGGAGTGTTCGTCTTCATTGGCCTGATCTGGCTAATGTCAGAGAACCGGGCGCGGTTTCCCTGGCGCATCGTCATGGTTGGCCTGTCCTGTCAATTCATCCTGGCCGCGTTACTCATGAATATGCCATTGGCGCAACACCTGTTATCCTTCCTGGCGCATGGGGCCAGCCTGCTCCAGGACGCCACCCTGGAGGGCACCAGTTTTGTGTTCGGTTATATCGGCGGCGGCGAGCTGCCGTTTGCGGTAACCGGCCCCGGGTCGTCGTTTATTTTTGGCTTGCAGTCGTTGCCGGTGGTGCTCATGGTGGGCGCCCTGTCGGCGCTCCTGTGGCACTGGCGCATCCTGGTTGTCATCGTGACAGGCGCCGCGTTTTTTGTCAGGAAGACCTTCAACGTCAGCGGCGCGGTCGGCATTTCGGCTGCCGCCAACGTTTTTATGGGGATGGTCGAGGCGCCGCTGCTGGTGAAGCCCTATATCCCAAGGATGACGCGCAGCGAGCTGTTTGTCGTGATGGCGGGAGGGTTGTCCACCCTGGCCGGGTCCACCATGGTGCTGCTGGGAAGCATCCTGGAAGATTTCATTCCCGGCGCGTTTGGTCACCTGCTGGTGGCCTCTGTGATCAACGCCCCCGGCGCCATCATGCTGGCCAAGGTCATGGTGCCGGGCGACGAAAGCGCGGATACTACCTCGATCAATATGGATAACCCATACCGGTCGTCCCTGGACGCCTTGACGCGCGGCACGGTTGACGCAGTTAAACTATTGTTGAATGTTATTGGTTTGTTGATAGTATTTGTATCAATCATTGCGCTGGCTAATTCCTTCCTCTCAGTCATCCCCACCAATGGTGAGGACTTGACGCTACAGCGAATGCTGGGCTGGTTCATGGCGCCGTTTGCCTGGTTGATGGGAATTCCCTGGGCCGACGCGCAAATCGCCGGTTCCCTGCTCGGCACGAAGGTAATTGTGAACGAACTGGTGGCCTACATCAATATGGCGGAATTGGCGCCGGAGACACTGAGCGCGCGCACGCGCTTCATAATGACCTATGCCTTGTGCAGTTTCAGTAATTTTGGCAGCCTTGCGATCATGATTGGTGGCCTGACCTCCATGGCGCCGGAACGCACCGCAGAGATCGTCAGCCTGGGCTTGAAATGCGTGGTGACGGCATTTATCACCACCTGTCTGACGGCAACGATCATCACGCTGGTAGCCGTCCCGACCGGTTGACCCGGGCGCGCTCTGAAAATTCCACGATCCGGGAGGGAGTATATTGAAAGTACTGGTATGTGGTTCGGTTTCTTATGACACTATCACCGTGTCCGCGGAAGATTTCAGGCGTCATTTTCTGCCACAGGATACGGCAACGCTTAACGTTACCTGTGATGTAACGGATATGCGGCGCGAGTTCGGGGGGTGCGCGGCCAACATCTGCCACAACCTGGATTTGTTGGGTTGTGAGTCATACCCGGCGGCGACCGTGGGCTATGACTTTGATGACTATGCCTCGTGGATGCGGCGCAACGGCATGCGCCTTGACTATATTATGACCTTGCCAGAGGTGCGCACTGCGCACTACTTTATCAGTGTGGACGCGGACGCTAACCAGATTGTGATTTTTTACCCCGGCGCCATGGCCCGTTCACGTGAGAATACCGTGGACTATGACGCCGGTTTCGATCTTGGCGTGCTGGCGCCGGATGCCGTGGCCGGGATGCTGCATCACGCAGCGAACCTGGATGAGAGGGGGGTGCCTGTTATTTTTGACCCGGGCCCGGTAGTGCACCTGCTGCAAGCCGATGAGATTGCTTACCTCCTGAAGCTGGCAACCTGGGTGATACTCAACGAGCATGAATGGGACGTCCTGCACAAGAAAACCAAACTTGTTGAAGAGCAGATCATTGCCACCAGCGAAGCCTTGATCATTACGGAGGGCGGCAATGGTTCGGTCATTATGACAAAACACGGCAACATTGCCCTGCCGGCCCTGCGCGTGACGCCCCGTGACCCCGCAGGCTGTGGCGACGCCTACCGCGCGGGCATAATTTTTGGTATTTTGAATGGCTATGACTGGCCCCTGGCGGGGCGCATAGCAAACCTGATGGGAGCAATTTGCGCCGAATCAAGAGGCGCGCAAAACCACTCCTTCAGCATGGAGGAATTTGCCGAACGTTACCAACGGAGCTACGGTGAAGCCATTAAACTGTAAATGCTACTTATGACCATGAACAAAAATTGTGTACGAAGCCGATACCTGGCGCTCATGTTGTGTCTGACGGTCGTTTCCGCCCCGCTCTGCGCGCAACAAAAGATAATTCTCGATACTGACCTGTCTCATTATTCGGATGACCACGAGGCCCTGGTCATGCTGGCTAACCTGCACGAAGCCGGGCAGATTGAACTGCTTGGCGTGACCCTGGTTGCCGGTAATGATTGGCTGGCGCAACTGGAGGTCGATGCCTTGAAAGCGCTGGAACGCCTGGGGCTGGCAGCTGAAATACCCGTGTTCCCGGGCGCGCAGCAACCGCTGTTGCATTCACAGGAGAAATTTCAAAAGCATGACCGGGCGCTTTACGGCGCAATTTATGCCGGCGCCTGGGACCGGGACCAACAGGTGCAGCCGCCCCCCGACGGCTTGCCGCAGCAGGCGCGCGCGCAATCCGTACATGCCGTCGATTTCATTATAGAAGCAGTCAGGAACAATCCGGGGGAGATCACGATCGCAGCTGTCGGACCATTGACAAATCTGGCGCTGGCAGTGCGCAAGGCGCCGGATATAGTTGCCGGGATCAAAAAAATAATTTACATGGGTGGCGCGTTCTTTATCTGGGGCAATGTGACTACCGCCGCCGAGTTCAACTGGTGGTTTGACGCCGAGGCGGCGCAGATAGTGCTTGGCGAACCCATCCCCCACGTCATTATTCCACTGGACGCCACCGATCGGATTTTATTCGACAAGTCACTGTATGAACGCTTCACCGGCGCGCAGTATGCAGACCATTTTATGGTGACGCAGTTTTTAACGCCCAAGTTCGGTGCAAAAATGAAGGAGAATCCCGGTTTTCAGCTACCGGTCTGGGATGCCCTGGTGGCCGCCTACATTGCACAGCCGCAACTGGTACGGGAAAGTGAGGAATACTGGGTAAGCATAGACGTCGCTCATGGCCCAGGTTACGGCCGTTCACTCGCCGCGCCGGTCGCCACCGAGGTCAGCTTTATGACAGCCTTCAGACCCTTCTCCGCGCAG
>JAPORZ010000112.1 GCA_026709915.1 Gammaproteobacteria bacterium | reverse complement strand
CGTAACTCCTTTATCGCTTGCTTGCGCTGGGCGGCGGTTGCAAGGTGGGCAATAGCGGGCGCGCGGGTTGCGAACCACTCTACCTCTTGCAGCTTGATCCGATCCCAGGGCGGATTGCCGATTATGGCGTCGAACCCACCTTGAGGATGCTGCTCCTGCCACTGTGACCAAACGCCAGGGAAGGCGACCTGCCAATGCAGGAAGCCTTCTCGCCTTGTTATGGAAACAGCTTTACTCCACAAGACGCCGAAAGGGGAGTCCTTTTCTTCTTCCGCACTATCCGGGCCGCAAGACAACAACTGATATGCGCTATCCGGCTCGGCTTCCAATACGTGGTTAACGGGCATCTTAAATTCAGCCCGTTCTGATTTACCCATACCCGCAGTCAACCAACGCAGACCGCATGTGAAATCCAGGAAACCGCGTAATTCGGAGGTCGTTTTTTCAACGCCGCTGAACAGTTCCATGGACTGTTGCACCTCTGCTATGTCCGTGTCCGACATCTCCTCAATCATTTGCATTCCGGTCGCGGCATTCTCGGCGCCCTGAATGGCGCTGGAAGTAAACAGGTTGCTGAGCCGGTACAGATCGTCGGTAGCATCTTTGACCCTGAGCCCCAGCAATGAGTCGCCACAACGCAGGTGGTGGTCGAGAAATGATAGCGGCGCGCCAACGGTGAAACTGTGTAGCCATAACGATACTTTTGCCAGCTCCACGGTCAGCGGGTTCTTGTCCACGCCGTAGATGCAACGTTTCAATACCATGCGCCGGATAATGGCCTGATCGGTAAATTGTGCCGGATCGATGACCCAACCGGACTCGTGGGCTCGCTGTAGTATATCGTCCCGGATCGCATCTATCCTGCCCACTAACGGCGATACATACTCGCCGTTAAGCCACTCAGTCACTGCGGGTACGTCTTCAATAACCTGAGCGATACAGTCAGAGAGAAAATCCACGGCAGTGACGAGAAAGTGTCCGCTGCCCATGGCAGGGTCCAGCACTTTCAGGTTCAGAACCGCTACCGCCGGGTCCACTTTCTGCAGCTCGATATGCCGTTCGGATTTAGGCCGATTATCACTCTTGAGAGCCTCCGCCTTCTTCTTAAACACTTGCAGGCGCTCATCAGCCAGGGGTTTGAGCGTTTGCTCCACAATCAGGTCAACCAGTTCCTGCGGTGTGTAAAAGCTGCCACTGTCCTTGCGCACATAAGGATTGGGGCGCACTGACACGCTGCCGTCCGCGGCTCGCACCGGTTCACGTTCCAACAGCCGTTCATAGAGCGAACCCAGTTGTTGTACTGACATATCCCGATAATTAACGAAGCGGTGTTTGCCGTTACTCTCTATGTGGCTCAGGGCATGGATAATCTCAGCAATTACCGCATCCGACAGCCGTACATTGTCAAGGAGCGGGGCGGCTGTGGACGCGAACAAACCACCGTTGTAAGGTGGCAAGCCGATCGACGCGTCGCCTTTGTCGATAAGCCTGAACAGCTCCAGCAGACGATTGTAGTAGTTGGCTGCCGTCCCGGAAAAAACATCTTGCTGCGATTTGCGTTGGGCAATGTCATCACGCACACGCTTGCGCAGGCCGTAATCGTCATAGCGAAGGTCATTGACAGGGAGCAGACCGCGGTCTTCGGCATAAAGGATGAACAACACCCGGTACAGGAAGATCAACGCGGCGGCGCGAACCTCGGGCAGTTTGGCCCCGGCAGTCGTTGCAAGCGCGCTAACGATCTCTGGAAATACACGGTCAAACACTACGCCAGAGAGGTCCTGGGTAACCTTTTCTTCGTAGCGCCGCCCCGCTGCGAGTGCAGTGTCAAGAAAAGTGGTCGTGGCGCCTTGACGAAGCACAAACGCAGCGCGGCGAAATAACAGGAAAAATGTTCTCAACCCGTCTTCATTATCTTCCTTTAAGAGACTCTTGAGGTCGATTTCAAAAAAGCCGGTAGCGCGCGGCCGGGCGCGCTGGTCATAAAGCCGCCAACTGTTGCCGTTGGTCAGAATGCCCCAGCGAATGTTGCCCTCTGAAACAATTTCAGCAGTTGACAGGTAGCGTAATATCTGTGCGTGCGGCGAACCTTCACGCACAGGCTTATCGCCTGCCCCCTCTGTTACATTTTCGTTTCCTGTGCGGTTGTCCAGCGACCGGCCTACACGTTTACTTTCCAGCACCACCAACGCATCCTGAAAACGGTCTTGTGGATGCTTGCGCGCGCTGGCTTTCCTCTTCGCCTCGGGATCAGAAAACAACAGGTGATCGGGGATGTCTTCATTACGCGCGGCACCCTGTTGCGGCAAATAGTCAGCCCATCCCAGCGCTTCCAGCACCGGACAGATGAGCTCCTTTTCCGTCACTGCTTCATTAGGATTGCTGGAATGACTGAAATTATCGAAACAGGTCGTAATGTCATGGATGAATCCGGTAAAGGCGTCAGCGTGCTTCACCGCATCCCGCCACTCCGGTGTCTGCCGTATGCCGTCGGTCAAAAAGTATTGTTTGAGCAGTTGGCCGGTCATTTCTGTCACTGTTGTTTGTCCCTGAAAGATGCCTTCTCCCCCCACTCACACAACTCAAAAATAATACACCCCTCACACTTGGGTTTGCGCGCGGTGCAGGTGTAGCGGCCGTGCAGGATGAGCCAGTGGTGGGCGTCTTTTTTGTATTCTGCGGGGACCTGTTTGAGCAGACGTTGTTCTACTTCCAGCACGTTTTTTCCGGGCGCTAAGCCGGTGCGGTTCGAGACCCGGAAGATGTGGGTATCGACGGCGATGGTGGGTTGGCCGAAGGCAGTGTTGAGGATGACGTTGGCGGTTTTTCGGCCGACGCCGGGGAGTTTTTCCAGGGCTTCACGGTTGGCGGGTACGGCGCCGGCGTGGTCGCGCAACAGCAGGTGGCAGGTCTTGATGATATTTTCCGCCTTGGTGTTGTACAAGCCGATGGACTTGACGTATTGCTTCAGCCCGGCCACGCCCAGGTCGATGAATTGCTGCGGCGTAGTGGCTGCCCGGAACAGTTTTGCCGTGGCTTTGTTGACGCTGACATCCGTGGCCTGCGCCGACAGGATGACGGCTACCAGCAACTCGAACGGGCCGGAGTATTGCAGTTCCGTCGTTGGCGCCGGGTTATGCTGGCGCAACAGGGAGAAAATCTGCGCGCGTTTGGCTTTGTTCAAGCGCCCGCCCTGTGCGGTCAGGAATCCCTGGCCGCTGTGCAATATGAGCGCAGGGCCAGCAACAATCCGAACACCATAAAGGCGCCGGCGCCAGCGCCAAACAGGTGCAAGCCGCCACTGAAAAGGGGTACCGGTTGCAGGCCGTGCAACCATGGCGCCTGTGCCAACAACTGGATATCCGTAAGTACGCCGCCCTGCGTCACCAGCTCCCGCACCAGGCCCGTTAGTGTCAGCAACGCAACCCCGGTCAGGGCCGGACGCAGGCAAGCCGGCAGCCTGTTGCCGAGCCCCTGTTGTAACGGGGCGCGCTCAAGCTGCAGCAGTAAGGTGGTATTCATTGCCAACAGGTACAGGTAGATGCCGAGCTGCTCCCTGAGCGCATAACTCCAGGCTTGCAGCAGCAGCTCGATAACCGAGACCCAGGTCGCCGCAATCAGCAACACATAAACCAGACTGTAACGGGCCACACGGTAACGGCTTGGAAGTATATGCCCGACAGCGGCTACGGTGAGCGCCGACAGCAGCAACGCGGCCAGCAAAGCCAGACCCATGCACAGGCCGCTGAGCAGGGTTGTGCACACTGCCAGCAATGGCGTCAGTCCGACCAGGTTGAGCACGGCCGGCGGCAGGGACTTACTTACCTCAGGAGATATGTCACCCATTCATGCGCGCGCAATGGCGTCCTCAATCTCGGCTTCCAAACTCATCAGGCCGGTCTTGATCAATTCCAGACGCGCTGCCGCATCGTCTGTCTCTAAGAGTTCCTGTTTTGCATCTTTCGCAAACGGCAGAAACTCCGCCAGCCGATAACTGACCAACATCGGACTCACTGATGCATGATCTTCGTGGTTATACAAGGTTTCATAATTTTCCACCAGATGCAGGTACAGGTCCTTGAGCTGGCCGTATTCCTCCGGGTAGGCGCCGGATTGTTCGGCAGTGACCCAGGCAATCTCTCCGGTGAGCAGGTTATTGTCGCGGCGTGCGGTTTGCAGCACCTTAAAGCGTCTTTTGCCTTGTACGGTGATGCCCAGCAAGCCATCGGCTTGCGGTGAAAAATCAATGATTTCTGCATAAGTGCCGATATCAAAGCAGGTGGCCGACGACCCGGTTTCCGCGCCCTTCCTGATCAGGCAAACTCCAAACCCGCTACTGGTTTTCATGCACTCGCTGACCATATCGAGGTAACGCGGCTCGAAGATGCGCAACGGCATGCGTCCGTGGGGGTATAAAACCGTGTTCAGGGGAAACAGGGGGATATTTTGCATCAGTCTGACAGTCTCTCAAGCAGGCGTTGGTAAATTCTATCAAATCCGCCATTACTCATGATCAAAATATGCGCGCCGGGTTTGCCAATCTGTTGCAGGTGTTCCACGATGGCTGCCACGTCAGGCAACAGGCACAATCGGTCGCCCAGGCTGCGCAGGCTGGCGTGCAAGTCCCAGCCCAGCCCCGGCGGCTCCAGCACACAGACCAGGTCCGCCTCATTCAGGGCGCCGGCCAGGGTATGTTTGTGTATGCCCGCTTTCATGGTATTGGAACGCAACTCCAGCACCGCAATAAGAGGCTGGCCGCCGATGCGCCCCCGCAATGCCTGCAAGGCCGCTTTGATGGCGGTCGGATGGTGCGCAAAATCATCATATACCGAAATGCCATTCACTGTCGCCAGCAATTGCAAACGGCGTTTGACACTGTTGAACCCGGACAGGCTGGCACAGCCCTGCGTTATCGGGATACCGACATGCTGCGCGGCAAGCAAGGCGGCCAGGGCGTTATCGGCATTATGTCGGCCAAACAGAGACCAGCGTACCTTGCCCACTTCCCGGGGGTCGATTTCTTGGGCGCTGGCGTCCTGGTCGGCGTGGATGACCTGAAATTCAGCATAATCAGCGGTGTTCGGTACGGTATGCCAGGCAGCAGATGCCTCCCCGAACCGGGTCAGCGGCGACCAGGTTCCCATGTCCAGCAGTGCATTGATATGGGCGTTGCCGTCGCGGACGATGACCTGCCCGTTGCCCGGCACGGTACGCAGCAAATGGTGGAACTGCCTTTGAATCTCCTCGATACCGGCAAAAATGTCTGCGTGATCGTATTCCAGGTTATTTATCACCAGTATATCCGGACGATAGTGGATAAACTTCGAGCGCTTATCGAAAAATGCCGTGTCATATTCGTCGGCTTCAACGACAAAATACCCTGAGTCACCCAAAGTGGCGGAATACTCAAAGTTTTCCGGCGCCCCCCCGATGAGAAAGCCGGGGTTCAGCCCGGCATCGTGCAACAACCAGGCAAGGATACTGGCCGTGGTGGTCTTGCCGTGGGTGCCGGCAACGGCCAATACCGTGCGGCCCGGCAAGACGTTCTGCGCCAGCCATTGCGGCCCCGAGGTATAGGGCAGCTTCTGCGCCAGCACATACTCCACACACGGGTTGCCACGCGCCAGGGCATTGCCGATAATCACCAGGTCCGGCCGGGGGTCGAGCCGGTCTGGTTCATAGCCCTGGTGGACTGCTATGCCGGCGCGCGCCAGTTCGTCGCTCATGGGAGGATAAACGTTCTGGTCGGTGCCGGTCACCCGGTGTCCCAGTTGTTGCGCCAGTCGCGCCAGCCCGCCCATAAAGGTGCCGCAGATGCCGAGTAGGTGTAGATTCAATTGAAAATTTTGTGTGTTAAATTGTGGTTGACACGATTGGGGAGCCTTGTATAATACAGCCTGTTTGTTCCGATACAACCATAAGCAAAAGGAGATTTGAATGAGCAACACTGCCCTGTACAAAGCATTGACCGAAGCGGGCGCGTCGAAAGAAAGCGCCGGCGCTGCCGCCGAGACCCTGAGCGAACGTCTGCACAAGATTGAAATAACCGTTGCTGAACTGAAGATTACCACCCGGGTGACGTTGGGTCTGGTTTGCGCATTGCTTGTGCTGATGTTAAAATCTACACTGTAGAACAGTCCTCTTATTGTTCCATTTTCTCGCTCTGGCAAAGGCCAAAGCGCCACTGTGCCTGCGCCTGTTTGAGCATGTTCACAAGATGGGGAGAACGACATGCAGATAGATATTGGTATTCCCGAAGAGCAACGGCAGCAGATAGCCGCAGGTTTATCCAGCTTGCTCGCCGACAGTTACACCTTGTACTTAAAGACCCATAATTTCCATTGGAACGTGACCGGGCCCATGTTCAGCACCTTGCATACCCTGTTCGAGCAGCATTATACCGAGCTGGCCACGGCCGTGGATGAAATCGCAGAGCGCATCCGGGCGCTGGGCGTGGCGGCGCCGGGGTCTTACCGGCAATTCAGTGAACTGTCCTCAATCCCCGAGGAAACCGGAACGCCCGGCGCTGAGGAGATGATCCGACAACTGGTGCAGGGCCAGGAAGCCGTGGTCAAAACCGCCAGAGGCATTTTCCCCGTCGTGGAGAGCGCCAACGACGAAGCATCTGCGGACCTGTTGACCCAGCGCATGCACATCCACGAGAAAAACGCCTGGATGCTGCGCAGCCTGCTGGATGATCGTGGTTAACCCGCATATTCGGTGATGTATGTGGGTTAAGCCGCTACTGCTGGTTTCCCTGTTTATCTTCGGCGCCGCGGGGTATGCAGAAGCGCCTGTAAGAAATGTCTTCAACCAGGAAGAAATGATATTGGTGGCCGAAGCCAACCTGGCCTTCACAAGCTGCCTGCAGGAAGCGGCCCCGGAACAGCTCGAATCCAGCCCGGATGTGCGCGTGGTAGCCGCGAACATCGTCCAGACCTGCAACTCCATCCTGGCCGATCTACAAACCACGCTGGAACAAAACGGCGTCAACCCGGCCTTCTTCATGCGTGCAGTCACCCGCATAAAAAACCGCGCCATCCGCCGCCTGCTGCCGCTGCTGATGATGGAGAAATCGAACCAGACGCCTTGAC
>JAPORZ010000176.1 GCA_026709915.1 Gammaproteobacteria bacterium | reverse complement strand
AAAACCATAAAAAAGAGAGGAGGGCCGCGCGCCGACGGTCCCATGACTCCTGCCGAACGGATGCGCGCCTATCGTGCGCGCAAACGCGCAGCAGATAAACATGCGCGACATCAAGGGGTATTGTGAGTAGTACGTTTAATAAAATCCGGGCACTGGTTCTTGAAGGCAATATCCGAATTTCGGGGCATGGATACGATGAGGTCGCCGCTGACGGACTGCTTATACGGGAACTTGTCGATGGAGTGGAAACCGCAGAAGTGATTGAAGACTATCCAGACTACCCCAAAGGGCCATGCGTGCTGTTGCTCCAGCGAACCAGAGACGGGCGCTTGGCTCATGTTGTATGGGGACTTCCCGGTAGTCATACAAGTCCAGCGGTTCTGGTTACAGCATACTTAGCCGATCCTGAAAAATGGGAAACAGGGTTCAAACGGAGACGCAAATGAGCAAGAGAAAACACATTAAATTCATCTACGAAGGAAGCTATGTTGCTGAAGTTGATGTAGAGTTATTTGAGGAACCTGAGGGATGGTCGCCGTATCTCTCACTTGAAGACGCCTATCGGCTCGACGATGTGCGAGAGGCTCTTCGTCGAGGTGATGTTAAGACTGCTGCAAAGTATTCACGCGTGTTCAGCCTTACACCTCTTGCTGTATAAGGCAAAGCGGATATGGCGCTGTGTTACCCTGTATCTTCAAAGGCGTTCGCGTCTCATTTGACACCATTGCCTGGGAGACCGGGCATTTTGCCCCGCCGAGCTGGAAGTTCGAAGATATTATTTCCCCACAGGATTACCTGCGCTATTCAAGACAATGGCTCGGCCAGGGCGTACAGATTATCGGCGGCTGCTGTGGCATCGGGCCGGAGCATATCAGGGAGTTGGACGAGAAGCTGGCTGGTTGAGGGGACGGATTTGTAATCCGCCTCCGGGGGTATCGCAGGTGGGCGCGGGCAGACTCGCGACCGTGGCTTCAATCCAATCCTCTGTTTCCCGGATGATTTGCGTGGCCTTTTTACCCTGGGTCGGTATGGGTGGGCCGATGACCATGCGGATGACGCCGGGGCGTTTGAGAAAGCTGTTGCGCGGCCACAGGTAGCCGGCGTTGTGCGCAATCGGTAGCACCGGGCAACCGGACTTTTCCGCCAGCATGGCGCCGCCGGGATGGTATTTCTGCCGCACGCCAGGCGCCAGTCGGGTGCCTTCCGGGAATACTACCACCCAGAGTCCCGCGTGTAGCCGTTCTAAGCCCTGGCGCACGATCTGTTTCAGTGAACGGACTCCCAGGGAACGGTCTATGGCAATAGGCTTCATGGCCGCCAGCCCCCAACCGTAGATGGGGATGTGCAGTAATTCCCGCTTCAGTATCCACACCTGGGGCGGGAACAATAACTGGATCATCAGGGTTTCCCATGCGGACTGGTGTTTGCACATGATGATTGCCGGCTGGTCGATGATGTTTTCCAGCCCGCTAATATCCGCTTTGATCCTGCAGCTCACCCCCAGCCACCACAGGTTGAACCGCGCCCAGTTCGCCACCAGGCGGAACCTGAGTGCGAAAGGCACCACCAACAGGATCAGTGCGATGGGGACCGCAATAAGCGTAGAGACACCCATGCCCAGCAGGAATAATGCTGATCTGAGCCACAGCAACAGGCCGGGTTTATGGTGGTCGAGCATGACCGGTTTCATTGCAGCCGGGAAATGTCCGCAGTGGTCAGGAACAGTTGTCGCAATCCATTTAACAGGGCCAGACGGTTAGCCCTTAACGCTGCGTCCTCGCCTAAGACCATCACCTTGTCAAAAAACGCATCCACGGCATCGCGCAGACCTGCCAGCGCGGTCAGGCGGGCGATATAATCGTGTCCTGCGCTTTGCTGCTGTGTCTGGCAGGCGCGCATTTTCTCGTACAATGCCAGTTCTGTCTGTTCCACCAGTAATGCCGTGTCCGGCCCGGCCTGTTCGGTAAATTGCGCCTGTTTGAGGATATTGCGGATGCGTTTATTGGCGCTGACCAGATCCGCGGCTTCCGGCAGGCGCAGAAACTCGCCCACGGCCAGCACGCGCAGGTTGAAATCATGCGGTTGCGTGGGGCGGCACGCCTGCACCGCATCGAACACGCCGGGGGCAACCCCGTTATCCAGATAATAGCGCCGCAACCGGTCCTGCATGAAATCAAATACGTCGGCGGTGACGGCCGTGGCCTTCACGGCCGCTGGAAAAGCGCTGGCTGCGTGCGTCAGGCAGCGCTCTAAGTCCAGCGGCAACTCGCATTCAATCATAATGCGCAGACACCCCAGGCCGGCGCGGCGCAGGCCGAACGGGTCCTTGGCGCCGGTGGGCCCCTTGCCGATGGCAAAAATCCCGGTCAGGGTATCGAGTTTGTCGGCCAGCGCCAGCGCCCTGCCGGTGTCGGTCTGCGGCAACGCGGCGCCAGCGTAGCGGGGCATATACTGTTCCTGCAGCGCCAGGGCGACTGCCGGGGGTTCGCCGCTGGCCTCGGCATAATAGCGCCCCATGGTCCCTTGCAGCTCCGGGAACTCGCCGACCATGGCGCTTAATAAATCACACTTGGCCAGGCGGGAGGCGCGGGCGACCAGGTCCGGCGCGAACCCCAGTTGCCGGGCGATGTATTCCCCCAGACTGGCGATACGCGCGGTTTTATCCGCCAGCGTGCCGAGTTGTTGCTGAAAAATCACCTTGTCCGTCTCACCCAGGTACTCCAGCGGCGCCTTGTCTGAAGGCGCGGGCGGTTGTGATACGTTGACAGGCGCGGCGCTGGTCGCATGGATTTGCAATCTGGCGCGATCCCGCTCCCAGAAAAACGCGGCATCGCTCAGGCGCGGGCGTATGACCCGCTCGTTGCCGCGCCGGACCGCATCGGGGTCGGCGCTGTCGATATTGGCGATGGTGATAAAACTGGCGGTCAACTCACCCGTGGCCGGGTCCTGCACGGGAAAATATTTCTGGTGCGACTGCATACTGGCAATCAGCGCTTCTTGTGGCAAATTCAGAAATTCCGCGTCGAATGACCCGCTAACGGCCACCGGCCATTCTACCAGCGCGGTCACCTCATCCAGCAAGTTCTCATCGATTAGCGCGCAGCCGCCACCGGTTCGGGCAATATCCGTAACGGCCTGTCTGATCTGATGCTTGCGTTGGTTGAAATCTGCGACCACGCGCCCCTCGTCTCGTAACCGGGTCAGATATTGTCCGGGGTTATCCAGGGACAGCGCCTGCGGATGGTGAAAGCGATGCCCGCGGGTTTCCCGGCCCGTTGCTACCCCCAGCACCGTCGCCGGTATAATGTCTTCTCCAAACAGCAATACCACCCAGTGCACCGGTCGTACAAATTCGACCTCGTGGTCACCCCAACGCATGCGCCTGGCGATGGGCAGTCCGGCCAGCGCCTTGGTAATGATACCGGGCAACAAGTCAGCAACGCCGGCGCCTTGCACCAGACTGCGGTATGCCAGCCAGCTGCCTTTGTCCGTATCCAGACGGGTCAGTTCCGGCGCCGTCACCCCGCAGGAACGGGCAAACCCCTGGGCGGCTTTGGTGGGGTTACCGTCTTCGTCATAAGCCGCGGTAACGGCCGGCCCGCGCCGGGTGACATGTTTATCTGCCTGGGCCGGCGCAAGGTCGCGCACCATTACGGCCAGCCGGCGCGGGGTGGCGTACCAAGTGCACTCGCCATGCTCCAGCTCCTGCTCCGACAAGCCCTGCCGGATGGCGTCGGCCAGGGCTGCGGCCAGCCGGGCCAGGGACTTCGGCGGCAATTCCTCCGTGCCTGTTTCAAACAGCAGGTCTTTTTTTAAGGTAGTCATTACTGACACAATGGAAATCCCAGCGCTTCTCTTTTGTCGTAATAACAGCGGGCCACTGCGCGGGCCGCGGTTCTCACCCTGAGGATGAACCGTTGCCGCTCGGTGACACTGAGGGCGTGGCGGGCATCCAGCAGGTTGAAGATGTGCGACGCCTTCAGCACCAGTTCGTAGGCGGGCAAGGGCAGGTCATGCTCCACCAGTTTCAGACATTGTGCTTCACACTCGTCAAACCAGCGCAACAGGGCTGTGGTATCCGCTTGCTCGAAATTATAGGCTGACATTTCCACCTCATCCTGATGGTGGATGTCGCCGTAAGTCACCGCACCGTTTTCTCCATCTACCCAGACCAGATCATAGACACTGTCAACATTCTGCAGGTAAACGGCTATCCGCTCCAGGCCGTAGGTGATCTCGCCGGAAACCGGTTTACACTCCAGTCCCCCGACCTGTTGAAAGTAGGTAAACTGGCTGATCTCCATACCGTTAAGCCAGACTTCCCAACCCAGCCCCCAAGCGCCCAGCGTGGGTGATTCCCAGTTGTCTTCTATGAACCGCACATCGTGGGTTAGCGTATCGATACCCAGGTGCTGCAATGACGTCAGATACAGTTCCTGAATATCGGCAGGCGAAGGTTTGAGTATCGCCTGGAACTGATAGTAGCGTTGCAGGCGGTTCGGGTTATCGCCATAACGCCCGTCAGCAGGCCGCCGGGACGGTTGCACATAAGCGCTGTGCCAGGGTTCCGGGCCGATGGCGCGCAGGAACGTAGCCGGGTGGAAGGTGCCGGCGCCTACTTCCATGTCATAGGGTTGTTGAATAACGCAGCCCCGCTCAGCCCAGAATGCTTGCAGGGTGGCAATCAATTGCTGGAACGTCATGAGTGTGAATACCGCCTTTGATGAAGTCAAAGGTTCCCGTAACTATGTCGCTGCATATTTTAGCAGGGTAGCAACAAAGGCGCCCATAAAAAAAGCCGCCCTTACGGGCGGCTACCAACCACCGGCGTTGGGGGGGAGAAACCGGTGGCAAGGAGGGTTTTGGTTACTGCTTATTTGCTTTTTGCGGCAGCAGCGGCGGGCTTTGCGACTATGGGAGCTTCCTGCTTTACCGTCTCAGCGACGATCTGCTGTACCTTGTCGGTGTAGCTCACGCCCAGTTCCAGCGCAGACTGGCCGTCCTTGACAAAACGCTCGCCCAGAGATTTTACGACCTCAGCCTGATCGGTGAAATACTTCTTCAGGCCATCGGCGTCCTTGATGTCGGCCGCAGCTTTCAACTGCTCAACGCCCAGCTTGGCAGTGTCGTTGATTGACTTGAGCTGGATATCCAGCAGCTTCTCAACGTTTTCCAGCGCCAGGGTGTTAATCTCCCTGACGGGCTCAAAATATTTTGCTGTTTGTACATTCATGGTTGCTGTCTCCTAAAGGTTTTAAGTGAATGTTGCGATGCATCATACACCTGCTGATTGTGCAATGCAACAGGAAAATGTGATTTTTTTGAAAAAAATTGCAAGTTTTTTTGTTATTTTTTGTAAAACAAGGAGTTATGAATGAAAAAATTTTGAAAATGGGGGGTTTGCTATGTAAATTTCGAAAATTTACATACAGTCGGGGTGTGCAGAACTCTGATCATGAGGGTTTAGAGATGGTCTTCAATCGTTGAAGTTGCTGTTTATGCACAACCTTGGCGGCTTTTTGCCTGTATTCCGAGGTCTCCCGGTGAATGTGGGATTTTTTGCTCTTGCTCTCGCGTTGCTTTTGCTGGTAATAACGGCCTATCGCTTTTACATCGTAATCAAAGCGCGCCGCTATCCGGTCTCGTATTTCCCGAACTTCTTCAACGATTGGATCTTTCCACGTCATGCACATACTCTCCTGATAATTCTTCCGGCGTACAGATTATTGGCGCAACATGCCCCCGGTCTTCACAATGGGCTGTTATTGCCTTGAAACTTTGTGCATTGGCAATATGGGCGCAATTCCAAGTGAGCAAGTAGTCCATCTCATTCACACATGCCAACCCGATATGCAGTGCATCGGTCGCCGCCTTGGCCGGTACTATTCTGTTACTGGTTAAACTCTCAGCGAAGTCTACCACGGTATCGGTAACGTCGAGCAATCGGATCCCTTCCAATGCAGCCAGCCGTGCGGCGGCAGCTTCCGGAGCACCTTGCGCGACCTCATCTTTGACGACTTCCGAGACAAATAATTCGAAGTGCTCCCGGCGCGTCTCCCACCAATCACGGGTAATCACCTGATGCCCCGCCGTCACGATATCCCGGCTCAGGCGGTTGGTCAGGTAGCTGATAAAGCTTGTTTCCAGGTACACACTTTTCTTAACCATGCGTCATTATAACGCTTTTGGATAAAGGCGCGGCTTGTCTCCTCCACTGGACAGTGATGAATGCTCACCCAATATCCAGTTCCGGCAAGGCGCGTACGATGCGCATGGTTTCCAGGCTGACGGTGATTACGCGCAGGAACAGGTCGAGGGGGTAGCGGGGGTCGCCGACGGTCTCACAGGCGTAGCGGTTGGCGTCCGAGACGATGCCGCTGGCCTTGTCGGTCTTGATGCACTGACGGTCCATCACCCAGGCCGGCGCGGGTTTGCCGTTGACCACGTAATCCCAGGCGGCTGCGGGGATGTTGCTGATGGTGATGTGGCTGTTGTAGAGCACGGTTGAACGATCCTTGTTGCTGCCGGCGCCGGGGTGGCGCATTTTTCTGACCTGGTACGTGTCTTCTTTGGACATGGCGTCGGTTCTGCTGTCGATATCGATGCGGACGCCTGAGTAAGGCTCGACGGCCTCATAGCCTGTGTGCAACTCGCCGAGGCGGTGGCCGGCGTCCCGGAACGCGCGGAAGTCTGCAACCGATTTCACACAGGGAATACGCGGCAGGTCTTTGCTCAGGTTATCGCGGTAACGGGTGCGGTAATCTTCTGAATGCAACAGACCGTAAACGTAGTGGAAGATGTCCTCGCGGGTGATGTCTTCGCCGGGGTAGGCATTGCGGAAATGATTGAGGCCATATTCGGTGATAGCGTCGCGGCGTTGGTAACCGCTGGTTGTGTCAGAATCGGACAGGAGTGGCAGATTTTCTTCAGGCTTAGTGTCATCATAAAGCCAGAGGGGAAAGCATTGGCTCGTATCAATTGTGTGCAGATTCGGAAGTTCGTTCATCATCAGCGTCGAGAAGCCTGACCGACCGCCTTTCCCCGTTACTGCGATGACTCGATTGGGCAACTCCCCATTCGGGAAGATTTGTGGCATCTGAT
>JAPORZ010000057.1 GCA_026709915.1 Gammaproteobacteria bacterium | reverse complement strand
TCGCAGCAGGTCCACTTGGAGCAAGCGCATGCCAGACGCGCCATTTTATGCTATCTATAATGTCGGCCTCTACACCTTTGCCCCGTACAAGGTCATTTGGGCGGAACAATCAAGAAATTTTAAGGCTGCCGTAGCGACAGGAGGAGAAGTTCCACTGCTGGGACAACGCCCATACGTGCCTGATCACAAGATTTTTTTTGTTGAGTTTCAGGAGGCCGCGCCGGCTTATTTTCTATGCGGGCTGCTGGCTTCCTCTATCGTTAAGGAGTTTATCGAAAGTCACAATATTTCGATCCAGGTTGGGGACATCTTCAAGCACATGACCTTACCTTCTTTCGACTGTAAACAGGGGGCTCACACACGGCTAGCGGCGCTTGTCGAACAAGCACATAAAGAAAATGACGCAACTGAACGGGCTGCACTCATCGGCACGCTACGTTGTCAGGCAGAACAAATTATCATGGCAGTTTACCCACGACATGATAAATCGCGCTCGTCAAGCGGGTCAGATCTTCGGCGTTTATGATGTAAGGCGGCATAACATAAATAAGGCTGCCGAAGGGCCTGATCCAGACTCCCTGTTCCACAAACCAGTGCGGAACCGTGTGCATGTCCACGGGCTGCGCAACCTCCACCACGCCGATGGCGCCCAGCACGCGCACATCCGTTACATTATCCAGGTCCCGGCACCGGGCCAGTTCGGTCTGAAGCTGGTTTTGTATGTTTTTCACCCGCTGCTGCCAGTCAGTCTGTTCCAACAGTTTGATGCTGGCCAGCGCCACCGCACAGGCCAGGGGGTTGGCCATGAAGGTGGGGCCGTGCATGAACACGCCCTGGCCGCCGGCGGAGATGGTCTCGGCCACCTGTATTGACGTCAGGGTGGCCGCCAGGGTCATATAGCCGCCGGTTAACGCCTTGCCCAGGCATAAAATGTCGGGCGCGACACGGCTGTGTTCGCAGGCGAACAATTTGCCGCTGCGACCGAAGCCGGTGGCGATCTCATCGAAAATCAGCAGCAGGTCATAGCGGTCGCAGATTTCCCGCAAGCGGTTGAGGTACTCGGGCGAGTAAAACCACATACCCCCGGCCCCCTGCACTACCGGCTCAATGATGACTGCGGCGATGTCCTCGTGGTGGTTTTCTGCCAGTGTTGCAAGTGCGGCAATATCTTTTTCCTGCCAGGGCGCGCCGAAACGGATGCCGGGCTTGTCGGCGAAATAATGGGCGGGCAGTACGTTTCGGAACAGTGAGTGCATCCCGGTGACCGGGTCACACACCGCCATGGCGCCGCAGGTATCGCCATGATACCCGCCGCGTACGGTGAGTAGTTTCTGCTTGCCCGGGCGTCCTGCCGCGGCCCAGTACTGGAGGGCCATCTTGATGGCAACTTCCACGGCGACGGAACCGGAATCGGCAAAGAACACAGTCTGCAATGCGCTTGGGGTAATGTCCACCAGCTTCTGCGCCAGCCGCACCGCCGGTTCGTGGGTGAGCCCCCCGAACATGACATGGGCCATATCGCACAACTGCGCGCTGACAGCTGCATTCAGCGCCGGATGGTTGTAGCCGTGGATAGCGCACCACCAGGACGCCATGCCGTCGATCAATTCCCTGCCGTCCGCCAGCCTGAGCCGCACGCCGTACGCGGACACGACCGGGAACACCGGCAGCGGCTCCACCATGGAGGTATATGGATGCCACAGCAGCGCGCGGTCGGTATCAAGTAATGGGCTATTCATAATGTGTCCCCGGTTGACAACATGCCGGCGAGGTGTGCAGCGCCATGCTCATGCAGGTTCATAGGCGCCTTAATAACCTGCCGCCTGCCCGTCGTGGCGCGACTCCGAGGCACCGTGGTAAACACCGTTAGTCCCCCGCATAATGGCCTGGTAGCCGCCGAACGCACAGGTGTCGCGCTGCACGCGGTGGCCGCGTTGGGTCAGATCTTTGATGACCTGATCGGAAATGCCAGGCTCCACCAGCACCGTGCCACCGTCGGACAGATGGTCATCGTTATCCCCGGTCGGCATGGTGGAACCGTCGTGGCGCCAGCGCGGCGCGTCACCGGCCTGCTGTACGTCCATGCCGAAGTCGATGATATTGGTTAACACCTGTAGCTGCCCCTGGGGCTGCATGTCGCCACCCACCACACCAAAGCTCAGCAATGGCCGCTCGTCGCGCATAACGAAGGCCGGGATGATGGTGTGGAACGGACGCTTGCCCGGCGCGTAAACGTTGGGGTGGGCTGGGTCCATGGAGAACAGCAGCCCGCGGTTCTGCAAGGCAAAGCCCGTTCCGGGAACGACGATGCCGGAACCGAAAAAATGATAAATGCTCTGGATCAGCGACACCATATTGCCGTCGGAGTCGGCCGTGGTCAGGTAGCTGGTATCGCCGTGGCGCAACAGCTGCGCGCCGGCCCTGACCTTGTTTGCGGCGGTGTCGCCGACCAGGGCGCGGCGTTGCCGGTTATAGCGCGCACTGAGCAAGCCGGCAAGCGGCAGCTCGGCAAACTCCGGGTCCGCATAGAATTTCGCCCGGTCTTCAAACACCAGCTTTTTCACTTCCAGCAGCAGGTGCAGGCGCGCCGCGCTCATAAAGCCCATGCCGGCGAGGTCGTCGTCTTTGAGCATCTGCAACATCTGCAACACGGTCACACCCTGGCCCTGGGGCGGCAGTTCGCATACCTCATGCCCCCGGTAGTTGACCGATACCGGCGCTATCCACCCCGAATGTTGCGCGGCCAGATCGTCGTGGTCCAGGTAACCGCCGTGCTCGCGCATAAAACCTGCTATGCGCTGGGCCGGTTCCCCCCGGTAAAATGCCCCGACGCCCCCCTCGGCAAGCAACCGGTAGGTGTGGGCCAAGTCCTTGTTGATGAACAATTCGCCCGCAGCCGGCGCTTTGCCGCCGGGGGCATAAAGGGCACGAAATCCTCCGGGTACGGACGCGGCCGCAGCCGCCGGCACGGCTGCAGGCGGCACAGCCACTGCGGCCTGCCACTCCCCGGCAATGACGGGTGAGACCGGAAAGCCGGCCTGCGCGTAACGGATTGCCGGCGCCAGCAGGTCGGCCAAGGGCAGCCGGCCGAATTTCTCGTGCAGCGCGCCCCAGCCATGCACTGCACCCGGCGCGGAGACCGACAGAATGTGGTAGTCCGGGATACGCTGCGCGCCCAGCTCACGCAAGCGCCGCGCCAATTCCAGGTAGCTCAATGACGCCGGCGCGCGCCCGGCGGCATTCAAGCCATGCAGTTGTTGCGCCTTGGCGTCCCAGACGATGGCAAACAGGTCACCCCCCGGCCCGCACATGTGCGGCTCCATTAACGCCAACGCAGCATTGGTGGCAAGCGCCGCATCCACTGCACTGCCACCCCGTTTCAATATATCCAGACCCACCTGCCCCGCAAGCGGCTGGCTGCAAGCCACCATGCCGTTGCCGGCGCTGACGGGTGAACGAGTGCGCGGTACGCCCATAAGGGTCGTTATCCCGCTGCTATCAAATCATCTACGTCAACATTCAAGGCTGTTACCAACTTTTTCAGGGTATCAATGCTACCGGTGCGCTTGCCACGTTCAATTTGGGCGATGTACCCCTGTTTCACTCCGGATCTGGCTCCAAGCTGTTGTTGAGTCAGGCCGCGATATTCCCGCCAGATATGTATTGAGAGGCTGTGCCTGCCCAAGAAAGGTTACGAGACGTTCTGTAAGGGCCGAAATATCTTGGAGTTGGCATTCCCACACAATGAAAACTGACCAGCCAGCTTCTTCCAGCAAAGCGATATTTTGGGAGTCTCGGACTTGATTGCGCTTGAGTTTTGCCAACCAATAATCCCGATTAGTGGCAGGAATACGTACTCGTTTACAGTCTTTATGTCGATGCCAAAAACAACCGTGTACAAATATGATTTTCTGACGCGGGGCGAAAACCAGGTCCGGGTTGCCTGGCAAGTCGGCACGGTGAAGACGATACCGATAACCCAATCTATGGATCAAACGACGTACTCGCATCTCAGGCTTCATTCCTTTCGATTTAACCTGAGCCATTATTTGACTTCGAACCTCTGGTGATACGTTATCAACCATAGCGGTACCGATTATGGGTTTTCGTCCACGGACGGATGAAAAGCTACCTACAGCAGAGTTTGAGTTCTTCTGCTAACGGCGTCAGGATGTTGCGGGCAATCCATGAAACTACGGGGACGCAAACCGCATCGCCAAAAGCGTTGAGAGATTGTCGCTCCGTATTAGCTGCAATTCGATAAGCGTCCGGCACCCCCTGGAGTCGAGCATATTCCCGGGCTGTCAAAGTTCGCATTCGGACTTTACCGTTTTTTGCTGTCACCATAAACTGCTTTCCGCTGCCACCAATAGCAGTTCTTAAACAGCCAGCGACATCATCTGAACGCACCTCAGCGCGTTGCCCATTCTCGCGGCAACGACGATAAAATGTCCTTGATATTTTGTCATGTCCAGGCACCAGCTTTTTTATTATTGACAAATGTGAAGGTGACATCATACCAAGATGTTTTTCAACTTTTTCGTTCGACCACCAGCGGGGATCATCCAGTGGTAGGTCTTCGACAACCTCGCCAGAAAACCCGCAGCTTTTGTAAGGAGGAGGCTCAGGTATATCCAGACGTAGCCAACGAATATCATCATTGCACAGAAGCAATCTTTTTAGCTTTGCAGGTAACAGGCGCTCGGATCTAGGGAAGAAAATATCGGCTGATTTGCAGCGACTATCGGGTAAATTCACCTCACTTATACCTAGTAGAAACACACGTGGGCGGCTTTGCGGCACAAAGCAACGGGCATCCAACGTAAAAGCGTCACATGCGTAACCAATTTTGTTGAGCGCCTTTGCCACTGCGAGAAAGTCCGCGCCTTGGTTTGTTGATAACCAGCCAACTACATTTTCCAGCAAGAGCATGGGCGGTTTGCCCGTGCCCTGATTTTTAAGGATATTGTAAAAGCCCCAAAAAGCGCTGGAATGTTTGCCATTCAAACCTCCCTGATTTCCCGCTAAGGATAAGTCTATACAGGGAAATGAACAAGTAGCCAACGTAACAGGCGGCACATGCTCAGGGTCGACATTGAATACATCCTCAACTTCGTACCCATGACCAAAAAAGCCCCTGTATATCTGTTCTCGCTCAGGATTCCAGTCATTCGCGTAAACCACTTTCCATCCGGCATCTTCAAGTCCCATTCGAAAGAGGCCAATTCCCGCGAAGTATTCGGCTACAGTGGGAAGCACAGTGCTAACCCGTGGGGGGGAATATCCCACACCTTCTCTTTGCAGTGCGTAGGACATTTTAACGATCCAAGGAAGCAGGAATTTCTATTTGCAACGATAAATCTGTTTCTACTTCAGCTACTCTTTCGTTGTATTTTTCCAGTAGCAACTTCATATTCTCCGCTACTTTATCGCCTGCAAATGCTGCCAATTCTTCAATGTTCTGAGAGACAAAAGACTGTATTGATTCAACGGAAACTCCCTCTCCTACATTATCTTGCGTATATTGACGGGAGCCCAATAATTTTTCGTCCGTAACGAGCAGAAACACCCGGTAGCCCTCTGAAAGGTTTGCGAGACATTTTTCATAGTGGCCATTGTTGGGAGATACGGTCACATGAAAAATACAGTCATTTATCTGAAAATCACCGTGCTCATCCGTTTGTTCATCAGCGGCACTTGCCGCTGAATTTCTTATTTCACGGGAGGGAAAGCGCAGAGCAAGCTTAGCGCCGACCAGATATTCTGCTACCTGCCCGATCTTTTGGCGTTCTTGAGCTGCTGCCAGGATCTTCCCAACAATTTCACGAGAACTTGTAGTGGGGTTATATTGAAATGAAATTTTGTTCGAGTTGAATAATTCCGTAGCTCGTCCCGCCAAGAAGGACTGCATTGCTTCTATAGCCATGTCCCTATCTCCGTTTTTCAGGTTTAAAATATCCGTGGCACTCAGCCTGTTTAACAATGGCGCGAGATTCCTCATCAAGCCCCTATTGGTCCTTCCTCCCTCCTGCAATAGTACCCTTTTTTCATCATGACGTTCCAGAATTTTCTGGACGTTCGATTTAGTGGCGTTTTTTAGCTGGTCACTACCTGCAGTTTTATGACTCTGGATATTGAGATCAGGTGTATCCCGCAAATTTTCCAGGAGCACCAACCCACCTGCTATATTCCCTCGGCTTCGTTGCGGTAAAGAATCCCACCATCTCCGGATAATATCAGTATATGTAATTTTAACTTGGTCGGTATGTTCAGATAGATCGGTCATGCTAAAAATATTAACAGAATGATAACCCTCGTCAATCGCTGTACTTGTGCCGCTATCAGACTACCATATTGATCAGGTATCAATTAATTCCTTTAACTTTTTTTTCAAACTTGATTCTATTTTGGATTCGAATGTTATTCCAACTGATGTGGTAACCCAAATTTTTACAAAATGTATATGTACTTGTGGATTAGGCATGAGCATGTCTAGGCAGAAGCGTTTCAACCAATTTGTTTCCTTGTTGATTGGAATCAAATAATTTACCTCTTCTCCTTGTCGAAGTAACACTGGAAGTTTACTAGAAAATTGATTTTGAACGATATTTTGTACGGCGTATCTCTTCTTGAATAGTCTTACTTTCCAGCCTATATTTTTAACATTTGTGTCGCGATAGCCTATATTGACTACTCTAATGCAAAGATATTCAGGAAATGGCTCTGGCATCCCTTGCCCGACTAAGAGTCTATGACCAGCAGAGATTTTAAGGCGTACCCTTTCCCCTCTCTTGGCAAAATAGATTGTAGCGACAACCGCAGCAATGGTTCCGACAGCCGATAACCACGGAGCAAATGAATTGATAAATAACCATGAATCTTGTGACACCCAATTCTCTTTTGTTGTTAACGCGACCAAGCATTGTACTACAATTCATGAAGTTGGTATCCGCTCGCTCGTTGGAAAGCTGATCTAAACAGGCAAGACTCCACCTTGAAACCCGTAATGACAGCTCATAATCAGCAGTAATGACCAATCACATCATCACAGCCGAGAACCTGAGCAAGTCCTTCCGTAACGGCGAACCGGTGGTCAAGGGCATCGACCTGCAAGTGCCTTATGGGGGGTGTTTCGGTT
>JAPORZ010000047.1 GCA_026709915.1 Gammaproteobacteria bacterium | reverse complement strand
TAAATCATTGGTCTTTGCTATGGTATAAGGTAAGATATGCATAAGCCTTGTCTGTAGCACCCATCGGGTGATAGTCATTTATCTCACAAGACATTATACAGGCAGGGCTTTTTTCATTCTTGGACTTTCTAACGCGGGATTAGGGCAGAACGATATGCTTGTATTCAGCCGCGTCCATACTGCCGCGCAAAGCATCGGCCATGCGCC
This sequence comes from Gammaproteobacteria bacterium, assembly GCA_026709915.1. GTDB lineage: Bacteria > Pseudomonadota > Gammaproteobacteria > Eutrophobiales > Eutrophobiaceae > JAAXHV01. The sequence goes on along the minus strand of JAPORZ010000047.1, from coordinate 6,937 downwards.
ACAGTTCAGCCTCGTAACCTGTCGTGGCACCTTGGTTAGGGACCGTATTTGTTGAGTGATTTTCCATGATTTCCACTATGGCCTTATGCACATGACAGTTAGTATAAAGCAGACGATATGTATTGATCGTATTTGAGCTTTTCTATCTGTGCAAGGAAAACTGTAGAACCTGACCAAATCTCCCTTGAATTTACTCCAAATTCAGGCTAGTTTGGTCACAGTCAGGGTAGAGCGTAAAGCATTAACAGCAGAGATTTTCCACAGAGATTTTCCACATGCAGATTACAGAACGCGATGATCTTGAATATGCCGGTTTCTGGCTGCGTGCCTGGGCATTTCTCATTGATGGTTTTTTGATTGCACTTGTTACCGCGCCCCTTTCTGCAATGATTTTCGGGGGCGCATACATTGCGTCGGTGAGTCTCTTTATGGACTTTTTTGTCTCCTCACTGTTGCCGGCGGCCTACGTGATTCTGTTCTGGGTATTCAATGGCGCGACTCCGGGTAAGATGGCCATAGCCGCCAAGGTGGTTGATGCCGTTACCGGAGAATGTCCGTCCGTGCCCCGGTATATCGCCAGGTATGTCGGTTATCTGTTGTCGATGTTGCCCCTCGGGTTGGGTTTTATCTGGATCGCGTTCGACAAAAGGAAACAGGGCTGGCATGACAAGCTGTCGGGGACGGTGGTGGTTCGGAACAAACCTGACAGCGTCGTATTTACCCGCCGCTAGTGGGGGACGCCCGTTGTGCCTGACCCTGCGCTTCCACTACCGCGAGGGCGGACATGTTGACGATGCCGTGTACGGTGGAGGCGTTGGTCAGGACATGCGCAGGTTTGGCGGCGCCCATCAGCAGGGGGCCGACGGTGACACCGCCGCCGAGCATCTTGAGCAGGTTATAGGAGATGTTGGCGGCGTCGATATTGGGCAGGATCAAGGTGTTGGCGCGGCCGCGCAGCCTGGAGTACGGGAACACGTTGGCGCGGATAGTTTCGGAGATGGCGGCGTCGGCGTGCATTTCGCCTTCCACCACCAGGTGCGGCTCGCGCTGTTGCAGAATTTGAACCGCCGCGCGCATCTTTTTCGACGAGGCATTGTCGCGCGTGCCGAAGTTGGAATGGGAGACCAGGGCAATACGCGGTTTGATGCCAAAGCGCTGCACCGCTTCTGCGGCCAATGTCGTCATAGCGACAATTTCATCCACATCGGGCGTGGGTTTCACGTGAGTGTCGCACAGGAAAAACGTCCCGCTCGGCAGCACCAGCACGGTGACGGAGGAAAAATCCTCGACCCCGGCGCGTCTGCCGATGATATCGCGCACATGGGTCAGATGGTTGACAAACGGCCCGATGGTGCCGCACAACATGGCGTCCACATCGCCGCGCAACAATAACAGGGCTGCCAGGGCCGAGGATTGGGTGCGCACGATGCGGCGCGCCTCGTCCGGCGAGATGCCGGTGCGACCCTTGATGCCGTGGTACAACTCGGCCAGTTCCGGGCAGCGGTGGTCCTCGATCGGGTTGATGATATCGAAATCCCGGTCGCTGACCATGGCCAGACCCAGCTGCCGGATGCGGCGCTCGATCACCTCGGCGCGCCCGACCAGCAAGGGTCTGGCCAGACCCTCATCAAGCACCTGTTGCACGGCTTGCAGGGTGCGGCGTTCTTCGCCCTCGGCATAGACGATGCGTTTCGGCGCGCGCGCGGCCTGATCGAACACCGGGTTCATGATGGTGCCGGTCTGGAACACGAACTGGATCAGGCGCTGACGGTAGCTCTTGAAATCGGCGATGGGTCGGGTCGCCACGCCGCTGTCCATGGCGGCCCGGGCCACGGCCGGCGCTAAGCGCACGATCAGGCGCGGGTCGAACGGTTTGGGAATGATATAGTCAGGCCCGAATATCAGGTCGCCACCGCCGTAGGCACGGCTGACCACCTCGGAGGATTCCGCCATGGCCAGGTCGGCGATGGCTCTCACGCAGGCGATCTTCATTGCCTCGTTGATGCTGGTCGCGCCCACATCGAGGGCGCCGCGAAACAGGTACGGGAAACATAAGACGTTGTTGACCTGGTTGGGCAGGTCGGAACGCCCGGTGGCGATAATGGCGTCCGGTCGGGCCTGCTTCGCCGCCTCGGGCGTAATTTCCGGAACAGGGTTCGCCAGCGCCATGATGATGGGCTTGGCGGCCATGGTTTTGAGCATGTCGGGCTTGAGTACATTCCCCACCGACAGGCCCAGGAATACGTCTGCATCCTCGATGGCGGCGCCCAGGGTGCGGGCCTGGATATCCCGCGCATAGCGCTCCTTGTACGGGTCCATCGCCTCCTGTCGCCCGGGATAGACCACACCGGCAATATCGGTGACGATGATATTGTCCTTGTTCAGGCCTATGGCTACCAGCAAATCCAGACAGGCCAGGGCCGCGGCGCCGGCGCCTGAGGTCACCAGCTTGATGTCTTCCATTTTTTTGTCCACCAGCCGCAGGCCGTTGCTGATGGCGGCGGCGACGATGATGGCCGTGCCGTGCTGATCGTCGTGGACGACCGGGATGCTCAACCGTTCCTGCAATTTGCGCTCAACGACGAAACACTCCGGCGCCTTGATATCCTCTAAGTTAACAGCGCCGAAAGTAGGCTCTAAGCTGGCGATGATGTCCACCAGCCGCGCCGGGTCGGTTTCATTGATTTCCAGGTCGAATACGTCGATGCCGGCGAATTTCTTGAACAGCACCGCCTTGCCTTCCATGACCGGCTTGGCGGCCAACGGGCCGATGGCGCCCAGCCCCAGCACCGCCGTGCCGTTGCTGATGACCGCGACCAGATTGCCGCGGGTGGTCAGTTCTGATGCCAGCGCCGGGTCGCGCACAATCTCCTCACAGGCCGCGGCCACCCCGGGTGAATAGGCCAGGGCCAGATCGTGCTGGTTGGTCAGCGGTTTGGTCGGGTGAATGGTCAGCTTGCCCGGTGGCAATCTGCGGTGATACGCCAGCGCCGCGTCTCGCACCTCACCAATTTTCTGCCGGATGGTTTTTGACTTTTTCACCGTGCTTTCCTTCACTGGGATTTCCGCAAGGCTTGATCCAAGTCCCACAGAATATCGTCGATGGTTTCCAGTCCCACCGAGATGCGCACCATGTCCGGGGTGACGCCGGCCGCCAACTGCTCGGCCTCGGACAGTTGCCGGTGGGTAGTTGAGGCCGGGTGGATGATCAGCGTTTTGGCGTCGCCGACATTGGCAAGATGGCTTAGGAACTGCGCGTTTTCGATGAATTTGACCCCGGCCTCAACCCCGCCCTTGACCCCGAAACACAGGATCGACCCGGCGCCTTTGGGCAGGTATTTCCTGGCAAGGGCATGGTATTCGTTGTCTTTAAGACCGGCGTATTTGACCCAGGAAACGGCTTCGTGGTCGCGCAGATAACGCGCCACCTGCAGGGCGTTTGTGCAATGCCGATCCATGCGCACGGGCAGGGTTTCCAGCCCCTGCAGGAACAAAAAGGCGTTGAACGGGCTCAGGCTGGGCCCCAGCGTGCGCAGTATTTCACAGCGCGCCTTCATGGTGTAACCGAAATCACCGAAGGTTTCATAAAAGCGCACGCCGTGATAGCCCTTGGACGGCTCGGTCATGCCGGGGAAGTTACCGTTGGCCCAGTCGAAGCGGCCCGATTCGACCAGCGCGCCGCCAATTGAGGTGCCGTGCCCACCGATGAACTTGGTGGCGGAATGGGTGACGATATCGGCGCCAAAGTCCATGGGGCGGCACAGGTAGGGCGAGGCAAAGGTGTTGTCCACCACCAGCGGCACCCCGGCTTCCCCGGCCACGGCGGCCACGGCTTCGAGGTCGAGGATGTTGTTGAGCGGGTTGCCGATGGTTTCGGCGTAGATGGCCTTGGTGTTTCCGGTCAGCGCCCGGCGAAAGTTGTCCGGGTCGTCGGGGTTCACGAACACAACATTGATGCCGAATTTCCTGAAGGTTACGTCAAACTGGGAGTAGGTGCCACCGTACAGGGTGGTGGCAGAGACCAGTTCATCCCCCTCTTCCATCAGGGTCAGCAGCGCCACCATCTGCGCCGCCATGCCAGAGCTCACGGCCAGCGCCGCGCGTCCGTTTTCCAGCGCCGCCATGCGTTCTTCGAACACGGCGGTGGTCGGGTTCATCATGCGCGTATAGACGTTGCCGAAGGTCTGCAAGTCAAACAGGCTGGCGGCATGATTGGGGTCATCGAACACGTAGGACGCGGTCTGGTAGATGGGCACCGCCCGGGAACCGGTCACCGCATCGGGTATCTGCCCGGCGTGCAGGCACAGCGTCTCAATACCGAATTCTTTGTCAGGCATGGGTTAATCTAACATGGATGCACAGGATATACAGGATTTATGCGCAGCTGACACAGATGATCATGGTCACTTTTTCACGAGGACAGGTACTCAAAGCTATATGCTCAGTACCTTAGGGCGGGAACTCAGCGATTGATAAACAGGGGGCGTTTGGCGGAGATGACCCGGGTGTTTACGCCGGCGTAGTTCAGGCCGCCGTAGAGGCGCGCGTATTCGATCTTCATGCAACGGTCCATGACCACTTTGAGGCCGGCATTGCGCGCCAGCGCTGCCGCTTCCTCGTTGACGACGGTGAGCTGCATCCATACCACGCGGGCGCCGATGTCGATGGCCTGACGCACGAACGGCAACACCCGGTCGGAGCGTTGAAACAGGTCCACCACATCCACTTTTCCCGGTATGGACAGCAGGTCCGGATAGCAGGTCTCGCCCAGTATATCGCTACGGTTGGGGTTGACGGGGACGACGTCAAACCCGTGTTCCTGCAAGTACTTGCCGGCGAAGTAGCTGGGCCGCATCGGGTCGCCGGACAGGCCGACTAAGGCCACCCGTTTGCAGGTGGACAGGATCTCCATCAATTCGTGACTGCTGAGATCGGGCGCGCTCATCGGGCGTCCATTGCACTCGCCCTGGCGCGCAGGATGAATTTCTGAATCTTGCCGGTGGAGGTCTTGGGCAGCGGGCCGAAGACAACGGTTCTGGGCGCCTTGAACCGGGCCATGTTGGCGCGGCAGAACTCGAATACTTCTTCTTCTGACAAAATTTCTCCGTCTTTCAGGGTGATGAACGCGCATGGCGTCTCGCCCCACTTGGCGTCGGGCCGGGCGACCACTGCCGCCTCCAGGATGGCCGGGTGGCGGTACAGCATATTTTCCACCTCGATGCTGGAAATATTCTCACCGCCAGAGATGATGATGTCCTTGGAGCGGTCCTTGATCTCCACGTAGCCGTCTTCGTGCCAGACCCCCAGATCGCCGCTGTGGAACCAGCCTCCCTTAAACGCCGCCTGCGTCGCCTCGGGGTTTTTCAGGTAGCCCTTCATCACGATATTGCCGCGCTGGAAGATCTCGCCCACTGTTGCACCGTCTTTGGGCACCGGTTCCAGGGTGTCCGGGTGCGCCACCATCACGGCCTCCTGCAGCGGGTAGCGCACGCCCTGGCGCGCCTTGATTTCGGCCTGCTGCGCGATGGGCAGGTCATTCCAGGAGTCGCGCCAGGCGCACACGACTGCCGGGCCATACACCTCGGTCAGGCCGTACACGTGGGTCACGGGGAAGTTCATTTCTTCCATGGCTTGCAGCACCGCCGGCGGCGGCGCGGAGGCCGCCGTCATTACCTTGACCTGGTGACCTATCCCCTGTTTCAATTGCGCGGGGGCATTGGCCAGCAGGTTAAGCACGATGGGCGCGCCGCACAGATGGTTCACCTGCTCCTGTTTGATCAAGGAGAAAATGGCATCGGCGCGCACCGCCCGCAGGCAGACGTTGGCGCCTGCCACCGCGGCGATACTCCAGGGAAAACACCAGCCGTTACAGTGGAACATGGGTAGCGTCCACAGGTACACCGGGTGGCCGCTTATGCCCCACACCATGAGGTTGGAAACAGCGTTCAGGTAGGCGCCGCGATGATGCGTCACCACCCCCTTGGGGTTGCCCGTGGTGCCGGAGGTATAGCACAGCGCGATGGCATCCCACTCATCCGCCGGCGGGTTCCACGCAAAATCGGGGTCGCCTTCGAGCAGGAACGATTCATAGTCGATCTCACCGAGCAGTTCGCCGCCCTCATAAGCAGGGTCGTCCACGTCAATCACCAGCAGCTCGCGCCCTGACTTTGCGATGGCGGCCTTGATAACCGCAGAAAATTCCCGATCGGTGATCAACACTTTGGCCTCGCCGTGGTCCAGCATGAACGCAATGGCCTGTGCGTCCAGACGGTAATTCAGCGCATTGAGCACCGCCCCGGCCATGCCCACGCCGAAATGGGCCTCGTACATGGCCGGTATGTTCGGCAGCATCACCGACACCGTATCGTGGTTGCCAATGCCCCGCTTGCGCAACGCCGAGGCCAGCCGCTGGCAGCGGCAGTAAGTCTCGGCCCAGGTGAAGCGCGTGGCGCCGTGGATCACGGAAACGTAATCAGGATAAACGGCAGCCGCCCGCTCGATGAAGGTAAGGGGAGACAATGGCGCGTAGTTGGCCTGGTTTTTGCCCAGCCCGGCCGCATAGATGTGTTCGGCACTCATGGTTCGGTTGCTTGTAAAAGCTGGTAGTTTACTATAAGCCGCCTCTGAAAATTAGAGGAAGTAACCAACCATATTCGGGGGCAGGCTGTGCCGGCAGAGAAATGATCAAATGACGCGAGAAGGCATGGTTGAACAGCCATATTTATGCTATTGTCCAACCACGCTGGAGAGCCATTTTCAGTGAGATGAAGCCAAGGACCTAAAAAATCGGGAGAAACATGGGGTTTCGTTTTACGAAGCCCAGTATGCCTTTCTTGAAAAAGCTCGTGTTATAGCAGAGGATCTGGCTCAAAAGCCGAGTAAGCCCACTCCCGCCAGCCGCGCAGCAGCGGAAAATATAGCCCAAGCCGAATCGGTC
>JAPORZ010000187.1 GCA_026709915.1 Gammaproteobacteria bacterium | reverse complement strand
TCATGAGCAGGAAGTGGCGGGTGATACCGGATAACAACTGCCCCAGGTGGTAACGTTTGGTATATTTGACCTCGTTGCCGAAATAGCGGGCTGACATCTTGTGCGCCTCGTCGCAGACCACCAGGTCCCAGCCGCAATCCGGCGCTTGCAGCTTGGCTTGTACGGCTTCGTCCCGGGAAAGTTTGTCCAGCCGGGCAATGGCCAGGTCGGTTTCCTTGAACCAGTTGCCGCTGCGTGCGCTTTCCAACTTGTCGTTAGTCAGAATCTCGAAGGGTAGTTGGAAGCGGTTATAGAGTTCATCCTGCCACTGCTCGGCCAGACTGCCGGGGCAGACGATCAGACAGCGTTCCAGGTCGCCGCGCGCCGTCAGTTCCTTGATGAGCAGCCCGGCCATGATGGTCTTGCCGGCGCCGGGGTCGTCGGCCAGCAAAAAGCGCAGGGGTTGACGCGGCAGCATTGCCTCATACACTGCGGTGATCTGGTGTGGAAGCGGGTCCACCACGGAACTGTGCACCGCCAGTAAGGGGTCGAACAGGTGCGCGAGGCGGATGCGCAGGGCCTCGGACACCAGACGAAAGCGGGCGCCGTCTCCGTCAAAACTCCAGGGTCGCCCAACCTTGACAATTTCCAACCGCTCCTGATCCTGGCGATATAGGATCTCGTTGCCCACCTTCCCGGTCGCGGTCTTATAGGTCAACTCCAGCGCATCGGCGCCGAACCAGCGCACATTCACCACGGCCACATTCTCGTTGGCGAGAATGCCGGTGATGGCCGTGTCAGGTTGGAGATCTTCGAGTTTCATCTGTTGCGCGCAACGTCCCCACCAGTTCCGTCACGTTGTCCAGGCCGTGCTTATCCAGGTATTGCACGATGCCGGCGTTGATCTTTTGGCATACCAGGGGGTCGTAGAACAGGGCGGTGCCGATGCCGAGGGCGCTGGCGCCGGCGAGCAGGAATTCCAAGGCGTCGGTGGCGGTGGTGATACCGCCCTGGCCTATTATGGGAATGTTCTGCTCGCTGCACACCTGGTAAACCTGCCAGGTCTTCAACAGGGCGATGGGCTTGATGGCCGGGCCGGACAGCCCGCCTTGGCCAGCGCCGATGACGGGCGTACGCGTGTCCACATCCACGGCCATGCCGGTGACGGTGTTGATGACGGCCAGCGCGTCGCTGCCGGCGGCGATGCACTGGCGGGCGTTTTCCACAATATCGGTCTGGTTCGGCGACAGCTTGGTGATGAGCGGCTTGTCGGTTGCACGCCGGCATGCGGCTACGACCCGCGCCGACATCTCCGGGTAATTGCCGAAACTGACGCCGCCTTCCCTGACGTTGGGACAGGAGATATTGATCTCAATGGCGTCGATGGGCGACGCGTTGAAGATGCTGGCGACCTCGGCGTATTCCTCGATGGTGGAGCCGCAGATATTGGCGATAAAGCGGGTTTCGGAAAAATCCAGCTTGGGCAGGTAGTCATCCACTACCGCGCGGGCGCCGGGGTTTTGCAGGCCGATGGAGTTGAGCATGCCCGTCCAGGTCTCGGCAATACGATGCGGCGGGTTGCCCAGGCGCGGGGCCAGCGTGGCGCCCTTCAGGCATACGGCGCCAGCATCCCGGTTGGAGAAACCCTTGACCCGGGTGTATTCTTCACCGAAGCCGACACAGCCGGAGAGCAACACCAGAGGAGTATTGAACCGCAGGCCGCAGAAGTCGATGACGAGTTTTTTAGCAGAATTTAACATGGATGCACAGGATGTACAGGATACTATAACAGTAACCCCTAAAAATGCCCTCCTTGACATTTTCAGGGGCGCCCGAACGAAGCAGCCCTGATTAACAGTAATGTTTTTATATTGCATTAACTTTTTGCGAGAAAACAGAATATCCGCTAAAATCTGTCCCTGATTCGGTCAGCCGGAACAACAGAATATAAGGCGTTATTATCCTGTACATCCTGTGCATCCGTGTTAAATAACCATGAACGACGACGCCTTTGTAAAATTCTCGGAAGTCAGCAAGAGCTACGACGGGCGCACGCTTTCGGTGCAGGACTTCAGCCTGAGCGTCGCGCGTGGGGAATTTGTTACCTTGCTTGGGCCCTCCGGATCCGGCAAGACTACCTGCCTGAAGATGCTGGCCGGGTTCGAGGAGCCCAACAGCGGCGAGATCTGGCTTAATGGCCGGCCCGTGAACCAGTTAAAGCCCTGGAAGCGCAATATCGGGGTCGTGTTCCAGCACTATGCCCTGTTCCCGCACATGACGATTGCCGAAAACCTTGCATTCCCCTTGAGGGCGCGGCGTATCGCCGCTAAGGAGATAGCGCGCAGCGTCCTGCGCGCGCTGGACATGGTGCAGTTGCAGAATTTCGCGGCGCGGCGACCGGCGCAGTTGTCCGGCGGCCAGCAGCAACGGGTTGCTATCGCTCGCGCCCTGGTGTTCGAGCCCGATCTGGTACTGATGGACGAACCCTTAGGCGCGCTGGACCGGCGTTTACGTGAAGAAATGCAGTACGAGATCCGCGCCTTGCAACAACGGCTGGGCGTAACGATGATCTACGTGACCCACGATCAGAACGAAGCCATGGTCCTGTCGGACCGGGTGGCAGTCATGGAACAGGGCCGGATCTCCCAAGTCGCCTCGCCGGAAGCCTTGTATGAGGAGCCGCAGCGCCTGTTCGTGGCCAACTTCATCGGTGAGAACAACCAGCTTGAAGGCCGCATAGTCGCGTACAGACCCGATGAGTGTCAGGTTGAAGTGGGCGGAGAGATTGTGCGGGCGTTTCCCGTGGCCGTCACTGCAAACGATGTGCAGACCAGTGTGACCATCCGCCCCGAGCGAGTGGCGCTGAACCCGGCGCCCGGCTTGTACCCGAACTGCTTTAAGGCGCAAGTGGAAGATATTATTTTCATGGGTGACTACCTGCGCATCCATGCCACGCTGCTGGGGCAGACGCAGTTTATCGTTAAAATACCCAATATCATCGGCCATGGCGGCATCTTGCCGGGGGACACCGTGACCCTGGGCTGGCTGGTCACCGATTGCCGGGCGCTGGATGTGAGGGTTGAGGAGGAAACCGAGTGAATACCATCAAGCCATCAATTTGTCTCTCAGAAACCTCTAAAAATGCCCTCCGTGGCATTTTTAGAGGCGCCTTCCTGACAACCCTGGCCGCGCTCAGCGCGACCATTCCAGCTGGCGCTCAGGACCACGACTTCATTACTGTCGTGTCCTGGGGCGGCTCTTATGCCCGCGCCTCTGTTAAGGCCCACCATGAACGCTTTGAGCAGGAAACCGGCATTCAAATCAAGCTGGACGAGTACAACGGCGGTCTGGCGCAGATCCGGGCGCAGGCCGAGACCGGCAATGTCTCCTGGGATGTGGTGGATATGCAGGCCGGCGATACGCTGCTGGGCTGCGATGAAGGGCTGCTGGAAACGGTGGACGAAGACACACTGCCGGCAGCCCCGGACGGGACCCCGGCCGCGGCGGATTTCCTGGACGTTTACGATGTCGAATGTGGCGCCAAGAGCCTGGTTTACAGCACCGTGTATGCCTACCACGACGACCGCTTTCCCGAACACAAGCCGACCACCATGGCGGACTTCTTCGACCTGGATAAATTTCCCGGACGCCGCGGTATGCGCCGGGCGCCCAATGCCAACCTGGAATTCGCCCTGGTGGCGGATGGCGTGCCGGCGTCTCAGGTGTATGAAGTCCTGTCTGACGCCGAGGGTGTCGCGCGTGCGTTGCGCAAGCTGGACAGCATCAAGGACCAGGTAGTGTGGTGGGAAGCCGGCGCGCAACCGCCACAGATGCTGGCCGACGGCGAGGTCGTCATGAGCACCGCCTATAACGGCCGTATCTTCAATGCCTGGGCGCTGGAGGGCCAGCCGTTGACCATCGTCTGGGACGGGCAGGTACAGGCTATCACCTACCAGGTCATTGTGGCCGGCACCTCCAAACTGGAACTGGCCCGACAATTTGTGGCGTTTGCAACCGCTACCCGGTCACTGGCTAACATAACCCGATACATCTCCTACGGCCCCTTGCGCCATTCATCCATAGCGCTGGTGGACAAGCACGAGGAAACCGGCGTCGCCATGGGCCCGCACATGCCCAACGCAGCGCAGAACATAGCTAACGCCGTGCATGAGGACCCGGATTGGTGGGCCGACAATCAGGATGAGATGAACGAGCGCTTCGCGGCCTGGCTGATTAAATAAGTCCGCAGATGACGCAGATGAACGCAGATAGTGGTGTAATGTAAACCTTCATGCTCAGCGCGCTGCACGCCCCACCGACATGTAAGTTATTGTTCGTCACTTGAAAAAGTCTCCCCGCGCAAATAAAACTCAGGTCATCTGCGTATAGAAAATGTTTAACAAACCCCGCACTACCGCGATATTGCTGGCGCTACCGCTGACCGCGTTCATCCTGGTAACGTTTGTTGCGCCGCTGGGCAGCATGTTCATGCGCAGCCTGTATGATCCGCTGGTAGCGGACATCATGCCCGGCACCGTTGCCGCGCTGGCGCAATGGGACGGCACAGGCCTGCCGTCGGAGCAGGTTTACGCGCTGGCGGCGCGGGAGCTGGAGCGGGCGCGGGAGGAGCGGACCATCGGCAAACTCGCCACCCGGCTGAACCGGGATACCTCGGGCCTGCGCAGTGTCATCACGCGCACCGGCCGGGCGCTGAAACGCAAGGGCGGCGCGCCCTGGTCGGAGTCGCTGCCGACCCTGCACGCGGCCTGGGGGGAGCCGGCAATCTGGCAGGCGTTGGCGCGCACCGGCGCGCGGGTAACGCCTGTGTATTACCTGAACGCCGTGGACCTGACCTTCGATGGCAGCGGCGCTATCGTGCGCCAACCTGAAGAACGCCGTATCTACGCCACCCTGTTCATCAAGACCCTGCGGGTCAGCCTGACCATTACCTTACTGTGCCTGATTATCGGCTACCCGGTGGCCTACCTGATCGCCCAGGCGCCGCCACGCCAGGGCCGGCTGCTGCTGGTATTGGTGCTGGTGCCGTTCTGGACCTCACTGCTGGTGCGCACCACCTCCTGGATCGTGCTGCTGCAGCAACAGGGCGTGGTCAACGACCTGCTGGTATGGCTGGGATTGGCGCCCGATGACCAACGGCTGACCATGATCCATAACATGACCGGCACCCTGGTGGCGATGACCTACGTGCTGGCGCCGTTCATGATCCTGCCGCTGTATTCCGTGATGCGTGGTATCCCCGCAGTGCAGATGCAGGCCGCGGCGTCGCTGGGGGCGTCCTGGCCCCGGGCATTTTACCGGGTGTACCTGCCGCAGTCCCTGCCCGGGGTGGGCGCCGGCTGCCTGCTGGTGTTCATCCTCGCCATCGGCTACTACATCACGCCGGCGCTGGTAGGCGGGCAGAGCGGGCAGTTGATTTCCAACTTCATCGCCTATCATATCCAGACCTCGCTGAACTGGGGCCTGGCTGCGGCCCTGGGCTGTGTGCTGTTCGTGGCAGTGCTGTTGTTGTTCCTGCTCTACGACCGGGTGCTGGGCATCGATAGAATGAGGCTGGGATGATGACAGTACCCGAGCGCCGGAACACGGGGGTCAGAGTAAAAAATTTACAAGAATTTTTACTCTGCCCCCGCCATTGCCGGCGAATTTCTTACTCTGACCCCAGGATTACGGCATTACGATGACTATCAGCTGGTCTTCATTATCATCCGGAAAACTGGCGCTATGGCTGTTCTGCGGCCTGGTGTTCCTGTTCCTGGTGACGCCGATCCTGGTGATTATCCCGTTGTCCTTTAACGCCGAGCCTTATTTCACCTTTACCAGGGGAATGCTGGAGCTGGACTCGCAGGCGTACTCCCTGCGCTGGTACGAACAGGTCATCTTCGGTGAACAATGGCAACGGGCGGCGCTGAACTCGCTCATCATCGGCGTGGCGGCCACGGCCCTGGCCACCACACTGGGCACCCTGGCGGCCCTGGGCCTGTCCAGTCCGGCCCTGCCCTGGCGCCGGCCGCTCACCGCGCTGCTGATCTCGCCGCTCATCGTACCTATCGTTATCAGCGCTGCGGGTATGTTCTTTTTCTACTCCGGCCTGAACCTGACCCAGACCTACAGCGCGCTGATCCTGTCCCATGCGGCCCTGGGCGCGCCGTTCGTGGTGATCACAGTCACCGCGTCCATGGCCGGCTTCAATCGTGAACTGCTGCTGGCGGCCGCCAGCCTCGGCGCCGGCCCGGTGCGCAGCTTCTTCAAGGTGCAGCTGCCCATCATCAGCCCCGGCGTCATCGCCGGCGCCCTGTTCGCGTTCGCGGCGTCGCTGGATGAAGTGGTGGTAGTGCTGTTCATGGGCGGCATCGAGCAACGCACCATCCCCAGGGAGATGTGGTCCGGCATCCGCGAAGAGATCAGCCCGGCTATCCTGGCCGCGGCGACGTTTCTGATACTGGTTGCGATACTGCTGCTGATAGCAGTGGAACTACTGCAAAAGAGATCAACAGAATAAAGGCGCCTCTAATTTTTAGAGGTACCCTTAAGACGTTGACGCGCTCGCTGCATTGCCTCATCTCCCGGAACCGTCCTGAGCTTGCTCTCGCGGTAAGATTGGTAACGGCGTTCCGCCTCCTCAGCCCATAAATTTTCCGAGGCATTGTCGCCCACATCTTCCAAATCATCAATCAGTGAGCGTATCAGATAGGCTTTTTTCCTTGCGCTTAACGAGTGAATTGCTTTTTCCAGTCTTTCAATTTCAGCAGCTATGACCGGATTATACCACTCTCTGGAGCAAATTTTTCAAACCCCTCATGACCAGAGGTCTGCACACTGCGACAGCATGTAAATCGCGAGCGCCGAAGCCGGGCGCGCGGCATCGTTGCTTGCTCCCCGGCGGCAGGTTATACTGGCCATTACTATTAAAGAATAGTAATGACACGAGAGAGGCCATGCATAAATTAACCCGCAAACGTCAGGTTACGGTCCCCAAGGCCGTTTGTAATGCACTGGGGTTGGAACCGGGTAATATGGTAGAAATATTTGCCAGGGACGGCGTTGCCCATCTGGTCAGGATGAGCGATGAATCACTCGCGGGCCGGTTTTCCGATTTTGTGGGCGATGCCGGTATGCCAACAGGGGATGATATGCAGGCAGCGATTAAAAC
>JAPORZ010000088.1 GCA_026709915.1 Gammaproteobacteria bacterium | reverse complement strand
GCACAAAAATTTTCTCAAAAATGTGAGTTTTCCCACATTTTTGCCAATTTTTTCCTGTTCAACCGGCGTAGGGCTGCTAGACTTTGCTTGCGTGGTTATACGGATCACGGAACTTAAACCTGTTAACTGAAGGAGACCATTATGCAACTATTCAGAAAACTCGTAGCCCCTGTCCTGCTTTGCCTGCCCCTCGCGCTGTTTGCCGAGGGGATGATTGATATCAACACAGCAGACAGGGATACACTGATGACCTTGCGCGGTATCGGCGCGTCCTACGCCGAGCGGATCATCGACTACCGGGAACAGCACGGCGGATTCAGGTCGGTACAGGAATTGACCGACATCAGAGGCATAGGGCCGAAGCTGATAGAGAAGAACAAGGACATACTGACTGTCGGCGAACTGCCGGAATAGGCGGGAGGGAGAAGACCGCGGCGGGGGACGGTAATCACTGTTCCCCGCCCTCTGTTTGCGGTATCCTTCACGTTTTCTTAACACTGGCGCGCAAAGCACGTGGATACCGCATACCAGCCCCAAACCATCGAACGGGAAGTACAGGCCAACTGGAAGGCTACGCGCGCATTTAAGGCCATGGAAGACCCCGACCGGGAAAAGTTCTACTGCCTGTCCATGTTTCCCTACCCCAGCGGCAAGCTGCATATAGGGCATGTGCGCAATTACACCATCGGCGACGTAATTGCGCGCTACCAGCGCTTGCAGGGCAAGAACGTGCTGCAGCCCATGGGCTGGGACGCCTTCGGCCTGCCCGCGGAGAACGCCGCCATAGAAAATCGGGTGGCGCCGGCGCGCTGGACCGAACAGAATATCGATTACATGCGCGCCCAGTTGCAACGACTGGGGTTCGCTTACGACTGGGAGCGGGAGCTCACCACCTGCAAGCCGGACTATTACCGCTGGGAGCAGTGGTTTTTTACCGAGTTGTACCGCAAGGGGCTGGTGTACAGGAAAACCGCGCCGGTCAACTGGGACCCTGTCGACCAGACGGTGCTGGCCAACGAACAGGTTATCGACGGCCGCGGCTGGCGTTCCGGCGCGCCGGTGGAAAGGAAGGAGATTTCCCAGTGGTTTCTGAAGATCACAGACTACAGCGAGGAGCTGCTGGCCGAGCTGGACAACCTGCACGGCTGGCCCGAATCGGTGCGCACCATGCAGCGCAACTGGATTGGGCGCTCGGCAGGGGTGGAGATAGATTTCCCCCTCAATGACGGCGGCGGCGCCCTGACGGTGTTCACCACCCGCCCGGACACGCTGTTCGGCGTCAGTTATATGGCGGTGGCGATAGAGCATCCGGTCGCGCTGGCGGCTGCGGCGAGCAACCCGGAGGTGGCCGCGTTTCTGCAACGCCACCGTAATGCCGGCGCCTCCGAGGCCGAACTGGAAACCATGGAAAAAGCCGGCGCGCCGCTAGGGTTATCTGCTACCCACCCGCTCAGTGGGGACGCGCTGCCGGTATGGGTGGCCAATTTCATTCTCATGGGTTACGGCACCGGCGCGGTGATGGGAGTGCCGGCGCATGACGCCCGCGACTGGCAGTTTGCAAGCAAATACAGGTTGCCGATCAAGTCGGTCATTCGCCCGGCAGACGCCGCTACCAACGCGGCCGCCAGCGCTGACCTCGAGCGCGGCGCGTTTATTGAAAAAGGCCTACTGGAAAACTCCGGTGAGTTTGACGGTCTGAGCTCCAGTCAGGCCTGTGCCGCTATTGCCGAGCGTCTGCAAGACCTGGGTCGGGGCCGACGCAAGGTCAATTACCGGCTGCGCGACTGGGGTATCTCCCGGCAACGTTACTGGGGTTGCCCCATCCCCGTGGTGACGGCTGAGGACGGCGCCGAGGCGCCGGTGCCGGCGGCTGACCTGCCCGTGGTGCTGCCGGAGGAGGTGGAGTTGTCAGGGGTGCGTTCGCCGCTGAACGAAACCGAACACTTTTTGCAAACCACCCACCCGGACAGCGGCTTGCCGGCGCGCCGCGAGACCGACACGTTCGATACGTTTTTCGAGTCCTCCTGGTATTTCATGCGCTTTTGTTGCCCGGACAACCAGCAGGCCATGCTTGACGAGCGGGCCGATTACTGGCTGCCGGTGGACCAGTACGTGGGCGGTGTTGAGCACGCGGTGCTGCATTTGCTGTATTCGAGATTTTTTCAGAAACTGGCTCGTGATCAAGGCCTTACACGCTATGGTGAGCCGTTCACAAACCTGCTGACGCAAGGCATGGTGGTCGCGGAGACGTTTTACCGGGAGGCACAGGGGCGCAGGACCTACTACAACTTCGGCGACCTGGAGTTTGCGCGTGACGACAAAGGCCGCATTACCGCCGCAACCCTCAAGGCAGACGGCAAACCGGTGTGCATCGGCAAACGCGAGAAGATGTCGAAATCGAAAAACAACGGCATCGACCCGCAGGACATCATCGACCAATACGGCGCTGATACCGTGCGCCTGTTCATCATGTTTGCCGCGCCGCCCGAGCAAAGCCTGGAATGGTCGGATGCGGGGATCGAGGGCGCGTTCCGGTTCCTCAAGCGCCTGTGGAAATTCGCCTGTGACAATTATCGCAACGCCCCGGCGGGGGCGCACGCGTATACCCGGGAACAACGGGAGGTGCGGCGCAAGATTCATCAGACCATCGTCAAGGTCAATGACGATATTGGCCGGCGTTATACCTTCAACACGGCCATCGCCGCGGTCATGGAGTTGTTGAACGCCTTGAACCGGCTGGGTGAGCCGCCCGATAATAGCCAGTCTGGCAACGCCCACTCCGATAACAACCGCGCGCTGCGGCGCGAGGGGCTGGAAGTCATGACCGTGCTGCTGTCTCCCATTATCCCGCACATTACCGACGCCATCTGGCGCGCCATGGGCAAGGACACCCCGCTGGTCGACGCGCGCTGGCCGCAGGTGGACGAAGCGGCGCTAAGTGCCGACGAGCACCGGTTGGTGGTGCAGGTAAACGGCAGGAAACGGGCGCAACTGCGGGTCTCGCCGCAAGCCACCGAGGATGATATCAAGGCTCTGGCGCTGGCCGATGAAAACGTGCAACGGCATCTGGCTGGCAAGCCGGTACGCAAAATCATCGTCGTGCCGCAACGCCTGGTCAACATCGTGGTCGGGGGCTGATGCAGGGTAAGAAGGCGTTTTTAGTCCACTGGATTCCGGGTCAATCCCGGAATGACGAGCGGCTTGCCCTTGTATCAGACACCATAACACCGTATCCTGTACAGCAATGAGAGTTCCGGTCTGGTATGTTGTCCTGCTCGCCATAATCCTGGCTCAGGGTTGCGGCTATCACCTGCGCGGCCAGAGTTTAGACCGAGGGGCAGACAAGGGTGGCGACCGCACCCCGGTCGCTTACCGCGTCCATGTTATCGGCGCTGCTGGCCCGCTTGCCGATGCGCTGCGGGCGCGACTGGTCACGGCCGGGGCTACCCTCAGTGCTGGTCGTAAAGACGCCGACTATACGCTGACCTTGCACGGCGAGGAATTTGTGCGCCAGGTAGCCAGCGTATCGCCCGCCACCGGCAAGGTGGAAGAGTACCTGATCGTGTTTAACACCCGGATCAGTATCAGCAATGCCGACGGCGAGGCGCTGGTAACCCTGCAGCCGATCCGGGTCAGCGGCGACTACGCCTTCGACGAAGATGCGGCGCTGGGGAAATTTGCCGAAGAAGAGATCATCAAGGAAGAGCTGCTCGAACAGGCCGCGGCCCGCATCACAGAACGGCTGAATACGCTGGCGCAATAAGCCTGCTGCCTGAACATGTCAAAATCAGGGTGCAAGAGCAGCAGGTAGCAGGAATACCGGATGCGACTGAAGCCAGAGCAACTCCCGGCGCACCTGCGCAAACCTGACCTGCTTCCGATCTATTACCTCAGCGGTGATGAGCCGCTGCAAATGCTCGAAGCAAGCGACCGGATTCGCGCCCGTGCCCGCGCCCTGGGTTACGAAGAACGCGTGGTGCTGGACTCGGCCACCGGATTTGACTGGCGCGAGCTGCATGAGGCCGGCGCCAACCTGTCGCTGTTTTCCAGTCGTCGCATTATCGAGTTGCGGCTGGGTAGCAGCAAGCCCGGACGCGAAGGCGGCGCAGCCCTGGCCGATTACGCAGCCGGGTGCGCGGCGGATAATCTGTTGTTGTTGACCTCGGCGCGTATTGACCGCAAGACTCAGCAGACGAAATGGTTCAAGGCGCTGGAACAACAAGGTTGTTGCATACAGATCTGGCCGGTCGAGGGAGCCAGACTGCCCAGCTGGATTATGGACCGGTGCCGGGCGCAGGGGAAACAGATGACCCGGGAGGCCGCGCAGCTTGTGGCCCAACGGGTGGAGGGCAACCTGCTGGCGGCACAGCAGGAAATCGACAAACTGGCGTTGCTGGTGGAACAGACAGATATCGACCGTGACGCAGTGTTGAACATGGTGGTGGACAGCGCCCGTTACCAGGTGTTCGACCTGATTGAGAATGTCTTTCTGGGCCGATCCGAACGCGTCGTCAGGATGTTGCGCGGACTTAAACACGAAGGCGCCGAGCCGCTCAGCGTGTACGGCGCGCTGATGTGGGGCTTCCGGCGCGCCGGCGCCATCGCCCATGAGGTGGCGCGCGGCAAACCGCAAGAGCAGGCATATCAGGCTCAGCGGGTGCCGGAGCGCGACCGGAAAGGGCTCAAAATGCTGTTGGCGCGCCTCAGCCCGGCACATATATCGGCGCTGCTGGTTGACGCCTTGGAGGTGGACAAGGCCTTGAAGGGCGCCCTGCCGGCGGATGGCTGGCAACTGCTGGAGCGCTTCCTGTTAAGCCTGACCGGGCCCCGACTGGATCGCCCTCAGCTGGACCCCCCTCAGCGGCAGCAAGCTCAACTCAAGAGAGCATGACAACCACATGACTATTCGGGATTATATGCAGTCACTGGGGCGCGGTGCGCGGGACGCGGCGCGGGCCATGGCGCGCGCCACCACGGGCGCAAAAAACGCCGCGCTGGCGGCCGTGGCCGAACATTTGCGGGTGCGCCGCGAAACCATTTTCGCAGCGAATGCCACCGACCTTGCCGCGGCGCGGGAGCAGCAACTGGCCGCCCCGTTGCTCGACCGCCTCGAGTTGACCCCGGCGCGCCTCGAGGCCATGGCGGATGGCTTGCAACAGGTGGCGGCGTTGCCCGACCCCATCGGCGCGGTCACAGACCTGAACTATCGGCCGACCGGGATCCAGGTGGGGCGGATGCGCGTGCCGCTGGGCGTGGTGGGCATCATCTATGAGTCCCGCCCCAACGTCACCGCCGATGCCGCCGGACTGTGCATAAAATCCGGCAATGCGACCGTCCTGAGAGGCGGCTCCGAGGCGATCAACTCCAACCAGGCCATTGCCGCCTGCATTGCCGGCGGCCTGCAGGACGCCGGGCTGCCGGGCGCGGCGGTACAGGTGGTGGAGACGACCGACCGGGCCGCGGTGGGCGAGCTGCTGACCCTGAGCGAGTATATCGATGTGATTATCCCGCGCGGCGGCAAGGGGCTCATCGAACGCATCAGCAAGGAGGCCAGGATGCCGGTGATCAAGCATCTGGACGGGGTGTGCCATGTCTATGTGGACACGCATGCGGATGCGGACAAGGCCGTCACCATCGCCTATAACGCCAAGACCCAGCGTTATGGCACCTGCTGCACCATGGAGTGCCTGCTGCTGGCAGAGGCACAAGCCGAAGCCGTGCTGGCGCGCCTCGGCCCCATGCTCGCTGAGGCCGGCGTGGAAATACGCGGCGATGCCCGTTCCCGGCAGCTCCTGCCGCAGATAACGGCTGCGACCGACGCGGACTACTATACGGAGTATCTGGCGCCGATCATGTCGTTGCGGGTCGTCAGCGGCCTCGATGAAGCGCTGCAACATATCGAGCGCTACGGCTCGAAGCACACCGACGCCATTGTCACCGAGAATCTGGCCCACGCCCGGCGCTTCCTGGCCGAGGTCGATTCCAGTTCGGTCATGGTCAATGCCTCGACCCGCTTCGCCGATGGGTATGAATACGGCCTGGGCGCGGAGATCGGCATCAGCACCGACAAGTTCCATGCGCGCGGCCCGGTGGGGCTGGAAGGCTTGACCTCGCAGAAGTTCATCGTTATCGGTGATGGTCACATCAGAGAGTAAGGAACCCCTGAAGGCGCCGTTTGCAGCATTTTTCGAGGCGCCCGGCAGTGAGTAAAGGGAAGCCCTTAGGTTTGCTCGGCGGCGCGTTTGATCCGGTGCATAGCGTCCATATCCGAATCGCGCAGGCCTGTATCGACATCCTGGACCTGCAGGAAGTACGTTTTATCCCGGCCCATATCCCGCCCCATAAAGTCGTTGCCGGCGCTGGCCCGCGCCAGCGGCTGGCCATGCTGGAACTGGCGTTGCAGCCCCATCCGCAACTGACGCCTAGCGCCATCGAGATCGACCGGGGCGGGACCTCCTACACCATCGACACCTTGCTCAGCCTGCGCGCCAGAGCGCCGCAGCAATCATTCTGTTTCATCCTGGGCGCAGACGCGTTTGCCGCCCTGCCCACCTGGCGCCGCTGGCGGGAGCTCACCGACCATGCGCACCTGGTGATCATCGACCGGGGCGCGTCGGGCGCAACGACCTGGAGCGAACCGTTACGGGATCATTATGACGCGCGCGCCTGCCCTGACGCCGCGCGCCTGCATGAGCGCCGGGCCGGCTGCATCCACCGCGCGGCGCTCGCAGTCCCGGATATTTCATCGTCACAGGCGCGCGCCTTGCTGAACCAGGCAGGGCCTGCAGAACACATCCTCCCCCCCGGCGTCCACGCTTACATCAAGGAGCACCAGTTATACACATGAACAGTTTCACCCGTCTGCTCACCGCCACCATGGATGACCTTAAAGCCCGCGACATACAGACCTTCGATGTGCGCGCTTTAAGTCCCATGACCGATTACATGATCATCGCCAGCGGCGGTTCCGACCGCCAGGTCAAGGCCATTGCAGACAAGGTGCTGGAGGTGGCGCGGGCCCGGCAGATCAGACCGCTGGGCGTGGCAGGTCGGCAGCAGGCAGAGTGGATTCTAATCGACTTCGGCGACGTAATCGCCCACGTCATGCACCCCGACACCAGAGACTATTACCAACTGGAAAAACTCTGGTCCGTGTCCGCACA
>JAPORZ010000086.1 GCA_026709915.1 Gammaproteobacteria bacterium | reverse complement strand
GTGGCCATTAACCGGGGGCGGTATCCTGAAAAGGTCGATACAGTGAGCAAAAAATAGACACAGCGAGAAGAAGCGTTGCTGGGATTGGACCGTGAAATCACCCGGCGTGATTTTGTCGGCAACACCCTGGTAGGCGCCGGCGCCGGTCTGCTCGCCATGCATGCGCCCGGAGTGCGGGCAGGCAATAACCCCGCGCTAACAAACCGCAGCATTCCCCAGCAAATCCCGGCGCCTCTGACCGGCCTCACGGTAGACTGGACTGGCCCCGGCGGGGTCGGTGATTACGCGGGGAAAAACGGCAATACCCATGAGGTGGTCAACGCCGCGCATGCGCTCAGAAACCGTGAGTACGAGCGGCGGCTTGGCGGCGCCCACGACACCGGTGAGACCTTCGATCTGGTCGTGGTGGGATGCGGTTTTGCCGGCATTACCGCGGCGGCTACCTACCTGGAAGGCAATCCTGCTGCCCGCATCCTGCTGCTGGATAACCACGCTATCTTCGGCGGCGAGGCCAAGGAGAACGAGTTCGAGGTGGACGGCTACCGGTTGTGGGGGCCACAGGGTTCCACCGGTACCGTTTTCAGCAAGGACAAGACCCGCTTGCCCCTGTCGGTGCACCGCATGTGGCAGAAACTGGGGTTGCCGGAGAGTTTCGAGCACCAGCAACTGGAAGGGACCGACAAGGACATACTGGTGCCGGTGGATGTCTGGGGACCCATGCACGCGCGCTGGGAGGACGCCGATCTCGGCTGGTACTTCAAGGCGCACGGCTGGGTCAAGGACCCCTGGTCCAACGGTATGCGCGACGCACCCATCTCCGCCAACCTGAAGAACGATTATTACGCCATGGAACTGTTCCGCCGGCCACCGCGGCGCGCCGACTGGAAGGAATGGCTGGACAGCATGACCTACAAGGACTTCGTTATGAAGGTAATGGGACTCTCAGACGAGGTATTTCCGTACCTGGACCCGTTGCTGGCCGCCATGGGCGCCGGCCTGGGCTGCGACGTGATTTCGGCATACCAGGCTTACGAGTTCGTGGCGCCGGGGGTGCACGCCTACCGCCGCTACCAGGGCCTGGGCGACCCCACCAATTTCTCCTATATCGCCACCTTCCCCGGTGGCAACGGCGCGCTGCTCAGGTATTTCGTCAGGTTTCTGATACCCGACGCCATCAGTGGCGATAACTCACTGGCTAACATGGCCGTCCACGCCCGCATTAACTGGGACGCACTGGACCGGCGCAACGCGCCCGTAAAGATGCGTCTGAGCAGCACCGTTGTTGCGGTTGAACATAACGGGCCGCCGGACACTGCCGACGATGTGTCCGTGACCTATTACCAGGACGGCGCACTGCGCCGGGTCAACGCCAGACACGTAGCGGTGTGCAGCGGCCAGTGGGTGAACCGCTATATTGTCAGGGATTTGCCGGATGCACACTTCGAGGCTATGGGCGAGTTCCATCATGCCCCTATCCTCACGTTGAACGTGGCGGTGCGTAACTGGAAGTTTATGGAGAACCTGGGCATTTCCGCGGCGCGCTGGTTCGAGGGTTTCGGCTGGTTTATGAGCCTGCGCCGGCAGATGCTGTTCGACGGCAAGGCGCCGATGCCGCTGGACCCCGCCAAGCCTACGGTATTAACCCTGTTCATTCCGTTCCCCTTGCACGGTATGCCGTTGCGAGAACAGGCGGTGGCCTCCCGTATGCAGCTGTTCGGCATGAGTTACCGGGACATTGAGACCCGCCTGCGCGCGCAGTTCAGCGAGATGTTCTCTGCGTACGGTTTCGATGCCAAACGGGACATCGCCGGCATTATCGCCAACCGCCACGGCCATGCCTACGGGGTCAGCGGGCCGGGCTTTTATTTTGGCAATCAAGGGCGCGAGGCGCCCAGCGATGTCATCCGTCGCGGCTTCGGGCGGGTACGCTTCGGGCACTCGGAGCTCACCGGCCATCAGTTGTGGACCACCGCAGCCGAAGAAGGCGAACGGGCGGCTCTGCAGTTGCTCGACATCGCTTGACAGGCGCCTCTAAAAAAATTAGTGATCCCTTAGGGAAACTATCAACTACGACATTACGGGTAAAATTTTATGCGAAACGATGAAGAGTTTTATACTTGCGCCGCCGTTCGTGCTGCCGGTCTGGCGCTCAAGTTCGTTTGCGTTATCCTGCTCAGCAGTCCGTTGGCGACGGCTGCAGCTATCGACTTTGCAGAACCACCGACGTTTACCCCCAATCCGTCCGGGCGGGTGCCGTTGGCCGCGGTCATCGAGTTTGCCGGCAGTGAGCCGGTTGACACCCATATTGAAATTACGGACGGGGAAAATACCTGGGATGCCTCGTTCGCTGCGAGCCATGCCGTGGCTGGAAAATACTCGATACCGGTGCTGGGGATGCGCGCTGCGCGCGAGCATAAGATTACCCTGACCTTGCGCGCCGCTGACGGCAAGGTTCATACCGAGACCTTCACGCACACCACACCGGGCTACCCGGATCAACTGAGTTTTCCGAATATTGTGGTCTCCGTCTCAGAACCGGAGCGCATGGAACCGGGCGTCACCTTCCTCAGCACGCGCCGCCGCGCCTTGGGGCGCGGGCACTGGCTGACCAAAAAACAGTATGAATGGTCTGCCAATTACGGCCTGATCGTAGCTTTGGACAATAACGGCGAGGTGATCTGGTGGTATGAATCGTCATCGCGCATGGCGGGGATTGAACGGCTGCAGAACGGGAATATCCTGATGCACCGCTTCAGTTCAACACTCATCATCGATATGCTCGGCAATGTACTGGCAGAATACTACCCGGCAGACAACCCCCTGCCGCACCCTGATAACCCGAATGCAATCTCCATTCGCGACCAGCAAACCCTGCATCACCAGCCCCATGAGCTACCGGACGGGAATTTCCTGGCATTCACCGCCAACGGTTATCCCATGCAAGACTGGTACACCAGCGAGGCGGACCCGGATGCGCCCCGGGAAGACGCCATGGTCATGGCGGATTCCATTGTCATCTTCACGCCGGAAGGGGAGCAGATCTGGACCTGGGATACCATGGATTACCTCGACCCCTGGCGCCTCGGGCGGGATACTTTCTGGAGTTACTGGTGGACGCGAGGCTTCGATCAGTATCGGGACTGGACGCACGGCAATGGGCTGAGTTATGACGCGCGCGACGATTCAATCCTTGTCTCCCTGCGCAACCAGAGCGCGATCCTGAAGATCGACAAAAAAACCAAAGAGATCAAGTGGATCCTCGGCCACCACCGCAACTGGCCGGAACACCTCAGGGACAAGTTACTGACGCCGGTCGGCGACCTGTTGTGGCCTGCCTACCAGCATAACCCGCGCGTGACCCACGCCGGCACCATCATCCTGTTCGACAACCGCCCCTACAGCGGCGCCATGGCCTTTGAAGACTATCCCCCGCTTGCAGAAAACTTCAGCCGCGCAGTGGAGTACAAGGTGGATGAAGCAAACATGACCGTGCAACAGGTCTGGAGCAGTGGCGACACCCAAACCGAGGATTCCTGCTTCACCTACGCCATGAGCGATGCCTGGCGCCTGCCGAAAACCGACAACCGCCTGGTCATTCATGCCTTCTGCGTCCCATTGATACCCGGGCTCAGCGAAGACATTATGGACCCAACCAAACGGGTGACAGACGACATCTATTATCCGGGTGGCCACATCCTTGAGTACGCCGGCGACAAAGTGGTGTTCCAGGTGGACTTCGGCATGAAACACGAACTGTTCCAGTGGAACGTCTATGGCGGCTTCAGAAGCCCGAGCATCTATCACACGCCGGGCGCGGCTCACTGATTCACAATCATCTGCCTCCTTGGGGCCGATCGGTTGATTTGTGGCAAACGTCAGTCGATTATTGGAGACATCTCTTCGGTCATTTTTTCCGTTTCGCCGGCCGATTAGCAGGCTGTCAAAATGACCACCGGTCCTGGTAGAATAACTCCGAAGTAGCCGTCGCGCTGGTCAGGCTTGTGTGCGCTCAATCCATGAACCTGCATGGCGGCGCGGATTCTCTCAAATCCGGTTCCACGTTGCTCCATCATGTCTAAAAAAAGGGGCGGCGAACACCGCCCCGTGTGTTTGTGTGTACCGGATGGGGTTCGTCAGCAGGCGGACGAGACTGCCCGAACTCAATCCGGCACTACCTCAATGGCGTAATCAGAAGCTGTAGGAAACAGAGCCGCCGAACCACTGTGGTGGGCCGTAGATTTCCTCGAGAAAACCGAACGGGCTTTCCGGTGATGGCGCAGCCAATCCCAGATCAACCAGATAGATCCGGTATTCCGTATCGGTCAGGTTTTTTACCCAGGCCGAGGCTTTCCATTTTCCATCGCTGGTGGTGTACGATACGCTGGCGTTGAGGATGCCGTAACCCTCCTCGAAGTTGACGTCATTCTTGGCGCTGTACAGATAATGGTCGCCGTAGATGAAGCCGTCAAGCTGTACGGCCATGTTGCCGCCGGGCACTGCCCAGTTGTAGCGTCCCAGGAAGTTAAAGCTGATGTCAGGCGCCTGCGGCAGGTCGCCTTCGACAAAAAACTCACCGAACACGGTGGGCGTCTCATCGACCTTGCTGGACATCAGCGCCACGCCAAAATTGAAATCCCAGTTGTCGGATGGTGACAAGGCTAATTCAACCTCGCCGCCATACGCCTTGGCATCCGAATTAAGTACGTCCGGTTGCAAGAAGATCAGAGAGAAAACCTGGTAATCGTTGTAGTCATAGTAGAAGGCAGTGGTGTTCAGGCGTGCGGTGCCTTTGAACAAGGAAAATTTACCGCCTACCTCATAAGACCACAGTACCTCCTCGTCATGCCTGATTACGTCGGACACATCCACAGGCCCGCGAAAATCAGGCACCGTCGCTACCGCCCAGTTACCGCCTTTGATGCCCCGGTTTACCGATGCGAACAACAAAGTATCGTCGTTGGGACGGAAATCAAGCTGAAAGCGCGCCGCCCAGTCATTGTAAGCAATCGTTGACTGTGCGGTATTGAACGGGCCGCCCCGGGCAACTTCCTCGGTGAGGTACACATTACCTGCGCCCTGCTGGGCGGCAGCGAACGCAGTGTAACCGGCATCATCAACATCTGTAAAGGTGGAGGTATAGTCAAAATCCTTGTCGTCCTCAGACCAGCGCAGGCCGACGATGAAGGTCAGTTGTTCGGTGAGATCATACTCACCCTGACCAAAGATCGACCAGTTCTCGGAATTCTGTTCATATGGCGCAAATATCACGCCGGTCGGCGAGGCGGTCAGGATTGACCCGGTGACCGAGGCAGTATTATTCATGGACTGGTCGAAATAAAAGCCGCCCACGGTCCAGCGCAGGCGCTCGGCCTCCCCCGACACGCGCAATTCCTGCGTCCAGGACTCAAAATCAGCCGTAGTGATGAACTGAAACCGGTCGGTGATAAAAGGACCGGCATCCGCATCCTCAATATAGTACTTGTCGAAGGTCTGGTAGTTGGTAATCGATTCCACCTTCATGTTATCGCCCACATCCCAGGTGAACTTGGCAGTCACGTTCCAACCGTCGCGGCTCATGCTGCCCTCATCATCGGAATAATGACTGCGCGGATCGCTGCTGGGCTGAAATTTTGACGGTGCGTCAAGATCAAAAGGATCAAAGCCGAGCGGGTCACCGGGCTCGGCGACAGCAATCCCAAAACCCGTTCCGCCCTCAAAATCAGCAGTGGCCGGACGCCAGGTATAAGTGCCGGTAGGCACGTCATTGTCCTCCAGATAGGTCACCCGCAGATCGGCGAGCAACTGCTCACTCAAATCGACCTGCACCGAACCGCGCAGCACAAACCCGTCAGCGCCGTGCGAATCCCTGACCTCAGGCTGCCCTTGCGACGCCAGCCATTCATTGCTCAATGCTTCCACATAGCCGTCGCCCTTTTCCCAGCGTCCGGCAAAACGCGCCCGTACATTATCAGCCAGGGCGCCACCCACCGCGCCTTCCACGTATTTACGGTCATACTCAGCGTAGGACGCCTCGATATAGCCATTGACTTCCTCATCCGTCGCGCCCCGGGTTACGTACTGCACTACCCCGCCGGTGGCGTTGCGTCCGAACAGCGTACCCTGCGGACCGCGCAATACCTCGACGCGTTCTATGTCGAACATCTGTTGCCCGACCATGTTCATGCTGGAGATATAGGCTTCGTCAACATAAGCGGCGACGGGCGCTTCGAGGTTATCCTGGAAATTACTCTGGGAAATGCCGCGGATATTCAGGATGGTCAATGAAGGGGTGTAGGTAAAATACTGCATCGACGGCACCTGCTGGGTGATGTCGATGGTATTGGTGAAGTTCAGGTTTTTGATCAGGTCGCCACTGAACGCCGTCACCGCGATACCCACATCCTGTATACTCTGTTCACGTTTCTGTGCGGTAACAATCACTTCTTCCAGTAACTGCGCCGTCGCAACAGGTGAAAAAAGCAGCATGACGCCGGCCGCCAAGGCTGGCAAGGCTGATAAAGCGGGTTTCATCAATTTAGAGTACATCAACATTGGCCTCCGAAGTGGTGTTAAAGCTAACGAGTGGGTATAATACTACAAGCGTAGTAAAGATAGCAACAGGTTTTTCCCGGTAAAGTGTTGACAGCAAGTTTATAATTGTTGTACAAATTTTACCTGATACTGACATTTTATCACCCATACGGTTACTTATGCAGCATTCTGTACAACAAAATCCAACTCCCGAACAGATACTGGCCATGTATCGCGTGATGTTGCTGATTCGCCGCACAGAGGAGCAAGTGCGGGATGATTTCCATGCCGGCAACCTGCCCGGCGGGGTGCACCTGTACATCGGCCAGGAAGCCATTGCCGCCGGGGTTTGCGTGCACCTGAACGATGCGGATTGGATTACCAGCACCCATCGCGGACACGGCCATTACCTGGCCAAAGGTGGCGACCCTGAAGCCATGCTGGCGGAGATACAGGCCCGGGAGGGCGGTATCTGCAAGGGCATGGGCGGTTCCATGCACGTGGCGGATTACTCCCGGGGCATCATCGGCGCCAACGGCATTGTCGGCGGAGGGCTGGGCATCAGCGCCGGCGCTGCGTTTGCCGCAAAACTCGATGGCAACGGCGCCGTGGCCGTGTGCTTCTTCGGCGATGGCGCCGCCAACCAGGGGGTGTTCAT
>JAPORZ010000151.1 GCA_026709915.1 Gammaproteobacteria bacterium | reverse complement strand
CAAGCAGCTGATCTATGACCTGGTGTATGAACAGGTGGGCGCTTACCGCGGCTCCGTCTCTGCCGAACACGGCATCGGCATGATGAAACGGGCCTACCTGCCCCAGTCCAGGAG
Source organism: Gammaproteobacteria bacterium (assembly GCA_026709915.1). GTDB lineage: Bacteria > Pseudomonadota > Gammaproteobacteria > Eutrophobiales > Eutrophobiaceae > JAAXHV01. Next base: position 7,113 of record JAPORZ010000151.1, on the reverse strand, counting down.
CAAGGAGGAGCTGGCGCTGATGAAACTGCTGAAACAAGCCCTGGACCCGGGCAATATATTGAATCCGGAACGGGTATTAGGCGCTGGTGGGTAGTTACCAAGAGCCCTTATAAGGCGCCCCTTCGGGACAGTTACTCGCCCGCGCTTTCGCCGCCTTCGTAGAACGCTACTACATTGGCTAACCTGTTCATTTCCTCAGGCGGCTGGTTGTTGAGGGAGCGGGGGAGTGATACCGGAAGGGTCATGGTGTTATACTGTACAAAACAGTGAACGGCATGAGTGAGCACTTTTACAAAACAATAAAGATCGAAAATTTCAGGGGGATAAAGTCCTTGGAAATTAATGATCTTGCGCGGGTAAACCTGTTCGTCGGCAGGAATAATTGTGGAAAAACCTCGGTTCTGGAAGCTGCATTCCTGCTAACCGGCATTTCCAATCCTGATTTAATGATACGGATTGGAAACTGGCGCGGCGTAGCCCTGAATGACAGCTCAGATATTCAAAATTATTTTTATGCCCGCAATCATGAACAGGGGATGAAATTCCTTGGACTACAGGGAAAAGGGCAAAGAGTCCTTGATGTTTCAACCGTATCAGGCAATCTCTACTCTGGCAATGATATAAACACCGGCGATACAAAATCAGGATACAGTCCCGAAACACGTTTCGAAAATTTTGAAACCGGCGAAGCTCTCATAGGCTTCAAATATGAGTTTTCCATTGCTGATGCTGCAAGCAGTGAAAATAAAATTCACCAGGCATCGATATGCAGGACGCAAGGCGACCAGCCGAATTTTACGCAAACCTCTGCTGAGGGTTACAAGGAAAAAACGGAAGGCCGTTTCTTATGGCCTAATGGATATAACCATGATTTCATCGATAAGATGCTCACTGAAAAACGCAAGGATACACTACTTAACAGTCTGCAACTCATCGCTCCTGAAATTCAGGACATCAAGTCAGGCGCGGGTGGAATCGTTTCTGTTGATACAGGTCTTGACAGTTTTATCCCTGTAAATTTGCTCGGTGATGGGGCGGTTCGTATTTTGAATATATTGTCCAGCATTGATGGAACCAGGAACGGAATTTTAACCATTGACGAAGTTGAGAATGGGCTTCATATTTCCGCAATCAGGCTCATGTGGGAGATGGTTCTCAACCACTCTGCCACCTGTGAAACCCAGGTATTCGCAACCACTCATAGCGCTGACGTGATAAGTGTGCTTGCGCAAGTGTTGAGCAGTAGAATAGAGTCAAATTGTGAAAAAAATGAAGCCGCCTGCTTCGTATTGGAAAAATCAGACACCGATGAGGTGAGGGCCTTCAAGTATTCCCATGAGGAACTGCTAAAGTCTGAAAACTCTGGAATCGATATTAGATAAAAAAATATGGATATAAAACCCTTGATTATCGTGGAGGGTAAGGAAGATCTTTATTTCCTGCAAAGCTATCTTCGTTATCTGTCCCCAGATTTTCCTTCCGTAGAGTGGCTTGAAATAAATGGCAAAGGCAATCTCGTTAAGTCAAATATACAACGAAAACTGCTCCAGGGTGGGATGCCTGTTATCATTTTTGATGCCGACAGTGATTATAAAAACACCCTGCGACAGATTCAGGATACGCTTGTTGACCTGAGCTTTGAGGTTTTCTTATTCCCGGATAATCGATCGGCGGGCATCCTGGAAAATCTTCTGGAACAAATCATCCATCCGGAGCATGAAGATATTTTTATTTGTTTTGAGAACTATAAAAAATGCCTGGGCGAAAAGCAGCAGGAATATGAAATGCCAAACATCAAGGGGAAAATATACAGCTACAAGGAAGCCTTGGGAGTCATTAAAGAACATGAAAAACACTTCCATCCTGAATACTGGGATTTCAACAGTGTTGCCTTGAAGCCGCTAAAAGGTTTTCTTTTGAAAAATATTCTGTAAGGCATTCTCAAAATGTGGTGTTGGACTGAGATACTCGGCCATCGACCGGCGCAAACATTGTCTTATGGCGCCAAGTTGATTTTCACGAGTGCCGAGGAATGAACCAGCTACGGGATTTTTTGACGCTATATGGGCGGGAAAAGCGTTCTTTCATGTACTGGTTTCCCTTTACTTCAAGTTGGAATCCGTAACCGGGTCCAATCCGGGCAGACTGTTGACGATTTTAACGGTATCCATGCTTACGCGTACCACTTTTTGCAGCAGGTTAAGAATGTAACGCGGGTCATCGGACCAGTCGTTGGGGTCGTTGGTGATGCCGCTGTCCTTATGGGTCGTGTACTGGTAGCGTTCCATGACCCACTCGATGGCGCTTTTGCCGTTGACTACGTAATCGTAGGCAGCCAGTGGGATGCCTTCAATCGTGATATGAGGGTTGTAACGGATGACGGATTTATCCGCTTGTCTGGCAGTGCCGCCGAAGCGCATTTTGCGGACCTGGAGATAGTCTTTACCAGCTATGCCGGCGCTGTCTTCCCGGATGGTGAGGGTCCACGGTTTTACGTCTTCGTAACCTACATGTAGTTCGGCCAGTTGTTTCCCGGCTTGCGAGAAACTTTGGAAATCTGTGATACTGTCGGCATGGGGAATCCGCGGTAGCATCTTTTTCAGGTCGGCAGAGTAACGGGTTTTGTATTCGGGACTATTAAGGATTCCGTATATGTAGTAAAAGATGCCATCTGCATCAATTTCCTTATTCCGGTAGTGGCTTTGAAATCGGGAGACTGTATCGGCCGGGATATTATCCAGTCGTTGATACTCTGCTTCTCCCAAGACTAGGGATGCCTGCCGCCCTTGGGCTTGCGCTAAGGTATAGCGATAACGTGGGAAGCATTGGCCTCCAGCATCCATGAAATTTAAGTCTGGTATGACATTCACCATCAGTGCAGAAAATGCTTTATCTCCACCAATACCCGATAGACAGATGGTTAAATTATTTGTATTTGGCTGGGGGAAAAAACGTTTGGCAATAGCCGGCCTATGAATAAAAACTCCATCGAAATAGAGGTGTTGGTTGTTAAACGGACGGTAAACCGCTGTCCTCATATTGCCAAGTTCATATACATTTTTTACCAGTCTGGCGAAATGGGTTTTTAGGGAGCTTGACCAACTAATACGTGCTGAATCGTAGTTTATAAAATCATCCACTACCGGTTTTTCATGCCCGTTCTTAACCTCACATACCTGCTGGTAGCGATCAACTTCACTGTTGTAGAACGCAATAGTGTTCTGCATATTATGAGCAAGGTTTTTTCTGGAGAAGTTATAGACCCAAGCATCCCGGCATGTCTCAACACCTCGACCGAATAACGTGAACACGCTGGAGGCAGCGCCTGGCGTTTTCTTATTGGCCTTGTCTCCCAGCGGCAGGTAGTTCAAAAATGTTTCGTCGCGCTGGTTGATCCAATCATGGTGAGCATTCGGAGTAATAGTTCGCCAGTTCATTTTCCTGACATTACCAAGCTCTTTAATGGCCTCCAGTTTCTGCTTGCGGTTCAAATAGTCACCGATATCGTGGTAATAAATTTGACAGTCACCATTGGCAAGGGGGTTTTTTATCAAAAAGGTTATCGAAATGCCGGCACGACTTCCGGAGCCAAAAATTTTACCGCCTTCCTGCCTTGATAGTTCTCCAGATGTGCGCTGATTCCCGCGCAAATTAAAACAGTAAATACTGCTGAATTCCTCAGCGAGACAACGCCGGAACCCATCCATGGCATTGCCGTCCAGCCAGCCGCCGTTGCTGACGTAAGCGACGATGCCCTCCTGACCAATGCGGTCGGAGGCCCAGCGAAAGGCGCGAATATAGGAGTCGTACAGACTGTTTTTGTTCGTGGCAGTAGAATGCGCTGCATAAGTATTGGCAATACTTTCATCCAGCCTGGGATAACGCAGGTTGGCGTTATTGTCGTTACCGCTACGTTGCTTTGCCGAATAAGGCGGATTGCCTATTACCACCCGGATGGGCGTATCCTTCTGTCGCAATACCCGTTTTGAATTGACCGGAAAAATCTGTTCCAGCATGTCGCCGTCACGCTCGTTGATTTGAAACGTATCGGTCAGCACAATGCCTTCGAAAGGTTCATAATCCACCGTGTCGTCCTGCCTCAGCTGGCGTCGCTTTCCCGCTAATCGATCATGGTAGGTTTCCTCAATATTGACGGCAGCAATATAGTAAGCCAGCAGGACAATCTCATTGGCATGGAGTTCTTTGCGGTACTTGCGCTCGAGGTCACTGTCCCCAACCAGATATTGAGCGCGCAGCAGCCGCGTCATAAAGGTGCCGGTGCCGGTAAAGGGGTCCAGAATGTGCACGTTCTCGGCTGTGAGACCCTTGCCGAACTCCTGTTTCAAAAGAGCATCGGTACTGTCAAGAATAAAGTCCACTACTTCAACCGGCGTATAGACGATTCCCAAACTCTCAGCCATCTTCGGGAACGCCGTCTTGAAAAACTTCTCATAGAGTTCAATGATGACTTTCTGGCGGCCTTCGGCATTGTCGATGCCGCTGGCCCGCTGGCGCACACTCTCGTAAAATCCTTCCAGGCTGGCGGTTTCCGTCTCTATGTTTTTCTCGTCCAGCAGCTCCAGCATAGCCTGCATGGTTTTCGATACCGGATTTTTTCCAATAAAGGAATAATTCTCGAACAAGGCGTCGAATACCGGACGGGTAATGAGGTGTTGCGCCAGCATTTCAACGGCATCCTCCTCCGTTACCGCCGGGTTCAGGTTTTGCCGCAACTCCACCATGAATTCCTCGAACAACTCGCGGTATCCGGCTTCACTGCCCGCCACCAAAGTGTTGATGCGGGCAATATTGCGCCCTGCAATATCAGCAACGTCTTTGGCCCAGTTCTCCCAATAACGCCGGTCTCCGCATTTCAATACTATCCTGGCGAGCAGTGCATGCTTCCACTCTTCCAGTGCAAGTGGAATGGATACCTGACTTGGCAGGTAGGGCCGGGCTTCTATGTCATCAATCCTATCCTGTCCAAGGTCTTGCTCATCTCCTTCACCGAACCCTACGCCAATCACGTTGATGCGCTCGCTGGTTTGCTTGTTGAGTTCGATCTCCGCACTAAACCGGTTGTCGTGCGCCCGTAGCGCCTGTAACACGCGCCACACTACCTGGTATTTCTCGTTCTTGTTCAGCGCCTCTTCCGGGGCGCTGTCGGCGTCCACGCAGATAGGCAGGATAATGTACCCGTAGTCCTTGCCTTCGGCTTTGCGCATCACACGGCCTACGGATTGCACAACGTCAACCTGGGAGCGGCGCGGGTTCAGGAACATCACTGCATCCAGCGCCGGTACGTCCACCCCTTCGGACAGGCAACGCACATTGCTCAGGATATGGCAACTGTTGTCCGCCGGTTCATCTCGCAGCCATTGCAGGGCCTGATTGCGAACCAGGGCATTGTCGGTGCCGTCAACGTGTTTGATTTCACATTCCAGCGCGGTGATGTCATCCGGATTATCCTGCCGGTACTCTTGCACAATCGCTGAGAAATGTTCGGCAACCTGCTTGGATGCCTTGATGGATTGGGTAAATGCCACCGCGCGTCGCATCGGCGCCAAGTCCGTTATCCCCGCCGCTTCCGCTTGGTCAATCCGCTTTGACAGCCCATTCCAGCACCCTATAATCTTTGCCGCATCATCCAGGTTGACTTCACCGTTAGTGGCAAGAAGTCCCTGTACTGCGCGACTGGCGTGCGCTTCGTTGATCGCCAGAATAAGTACTTTGTAGTCACTCAACAGGTCCTTTGCCACCGCGCTCGAAAAGTCGAGGCGATGAAACTCAATGCCGTACTTCGCCGCGTCATCCATGGAAAAAACTTCCACATCCTGCTCTTTTGCGCGTTGTCTGGCTGTTTCACCATATATGCGAGGGGTAGCGGTCATATACAGACGTTTTTTGGCGCTCAGGTAGTTGTTGTCGTGGACTCGGGTGTAATAAGATGCCTCTTCCCCTTGCAACTCGATGCCGGTGGTGCGGTGGGCTTCATCACAGATCACCAGATCAAAGGCCTTCGCTCCAAACTGCTGGGCAGAATGCACTACCCCAATGGAGTGATAGGTAGCGAATACGACTTGCACCGCCCGCTTCTGTCCTTCAGGCAGAGGCGCTTCCAAACCCTTGACCAATTGCTTGCCGTCGGTAGTGGGTGGAATAGCCAGATCATAGGCGCTGATATCCTCGTTATTGCGTCCGACCTTGCTGTCTGAGCATACGGCAAAGGAACGCATGAACTCCCACTCATGGTGGGCCGACCATTCACGCAAAGTCTGGGATAACAACGCCAGGGAAGGCACCAGAAATAACACTCTGCCCCCGGCTCTGGCTTGTTTTTCAGCGATCCTCAAGGCGGTAAAGGTTTTACCTGTGCCGCAAGCCATGATGAGCTGGCCCCGGTCGGATGTTTGGAATCCTGCGTATACGTCATTAACGGCTTGGCTTTGGTGTGGCTTCAGTTTGCGCCGCGCAGTTTTGTCAATCCCCTGCCGGATACCTGACAGCAGGGTTGGCCAGTTCACGCCCTCATCAGCCGCCAATTCCGTCAGCCCCAAACGAATACAAGGGGGTTGGCGTCGTGCAAGCGCCTGCTCTGCGTGCTTCGACCAGCGCGCGGTCGTAGCGATTATCAAACACAGGGAAAAACGCACCCCGGCCCAACTCTGACCGGCGGTGGAAAGAAAAGAGTCTATATCTGTCTTCTGGAGATAATGATCCTCGGCATAACACTTGCGCTGTACGGCCCAATACTCGTTTTCATGGGTGTGAACTACCAGATCGATGCCGACGTCAGTCTGGTCAATTCCCTTGCGTTGAGCCCATGCGCGCCACTGCCAGACTTCTGCAATCCGATCTCGATATAGTGGAGATTCCCGCAGATAGTTGACAATCACGCGCTCGAACAGGTCGCCCTGCTCACGGTTGCTGTCGGCAAGTTGCCGGAGTTCACTAAGTATCTCGTTGATACCCATTATGCGCTGACGTATATGAGAGTGATTTCAGAAAGGACAAATTATTCGCTTGTGCCTGATAAATGAGCCTTGCTGGTTCGGCAAGCCTGAACCCCGTTCCGTGCAAGCTGGGGCGCCTGCTTAAATGCCTGGTAGAGCC
>JAPORZ010000258.1 GCA_026709915.1 Gammaproteobacteria bacterium | reverse complement strand
GCCGACGATCAGGTCAGCCAGCTCTTCATCGTCGGCGACCAAGGTCAACAGGGTGGAGGTGGCGCCGCGGCTGTCGATATCCTCGACACCCAGCCGCTCGTAGAGTTCCGGGTTGTCTGTCTTTTTCGCGATGACTTTGAGGTCCGCAACAGCCAGCACCGTTTCCTTAACCTTGTCAACCAACGCGGGGTAATTATCCGCTTCGGCAATGACCCAGTTGTCGGACACGCGTTGCACCGTCAAGGTGTTCTGCGCATCACGCACAACGACTTTGCTGACGTCGTTAATGCGCCCGGCAAGCTGCGGAAACAGCGCTATCTTCTCCCTGCTGGTCTCGGGCGCGCGCTGCTGGCTGATAATGATTGCCGCGCCGACGACCACGACGGTCAGAGCAGCGACTATGGCATACCTGTGCTGCATCAGGCTCGAAGCCGCGCGCGGCGCAGGCCCGCCACCAAGGCCAGTAACCCAATAATCAAAGGTATCAAGCCGATGTTGATGAATTTAAGCTGGGCGCCCAGGCGTTCGATATTTTTTTGCAGTTCGTGTTGCACTGCGCGCAGCTCCTTGCGCGTTTTGATTTGCTCCAGCCTGAATTTTTCAATCTCAGCGGCCTGTTCCTGGCTCAGCAACAAGGCGCCTTCGCCACCTTCCTGCTGTAATTGGGCGATCTTCTGTTCGGTCTCCCCCAGACGGGCTTGCAAGGCCTGTTCCTGGGTGCGGAAGCGCGCTTCCGCGTCCCGGCGTATCTGCTCGACCACGGTAAAAGGACGAGAGAACTCACCTCGGCTACGCAGGCTGATCAAGTCGGTATTACCGGCCAGATTGTCCAGGGTATTGATGACGAAATCGCCGTTGTTGGCAATGCTCTGGGGGATCTGCACCCCGAAGAAATTCTGCATCCGGATCCAGAAATGATCCGCCAGGATGTCGGTATCGCCCACCAGCACCACGTCAATTCTACCCTCTTTAACGGACTCTTCCGCCGCCGTGTCTTGTTCCTCATCCGCACCCGGCAGGCCGTCCGGGTAGGCGCTGGGCACGGCGCCGCTGAGCCTTGCGGCAAGTACCAGCGCGGTATTTTCCGCCTTGAAGTTAGCCAGCATGACGTTGGGGTCGCGCTGGAAGAAAATCATGTCCCGCTCCATTTTCATGGACCCGGTGGTGGTCTCCAGCAGTGGGGTCAAGGCCACCGCGGCATCGTCCTCGCGTTCGATAATGCCCGCCGTTCCCATGTGCACCTGGTTCAACTCACTGGTGCTGAAGTCGTCGCGGTTGAGGTTTTGTTCCCCCAGTTGCAGCCAGGGCAGGTAATTGGTTTCCTGGGGGCCGCGCACGCCCTGAGCCTGCACGCGCATGGCCAGATTGACGTCCGTCGCGATCTTGCTGGTATCGACCGTTATCCCCCAACCTGCCAGTATCACGTTCAGGTCGGAAGACAGGTTCGGCATCACGTACGGGTTGGCCAGATCGGATTGTACATTGTCACCTTCTGCCAGCGGGTCGACAAACAACATGGCATGGCCACCCCGCAGCAGGAACTGATCGATGGCAAACAGCGTCTGCTCGCTGAAATTCTTGGGATGGACCACCATCAGCACATCCACATTTTCATCAATCTCGTCGATATTTGAACCGAGATTGCGCACCTCGAAGAATTCTTCCATTACGTTAATAATTGCCCAGCGTCCCTGTATACCGCGTGCCGGGTCGCCGAACAACGGCAACGCCGACAGCACGCCGATGACGCGCTTTTCCGGGTTGGCGAGGTTATAGATCAGCTTGGTAATGTCGTATTCCAGCGCATTTTCCCGGCTGGCCTGGAAGAACGGGATGGTGGCCTCATCATCCGTGGAGTTGACCCCTACCAGCCCGAAGTAAGCGCGGTCGCCAGCGGCATTCACGGCAATACCGTTCAGTCCGCTGGCCACGGCCTGGTCTTCTTCCTCGGAGAAAGGCTCCGGCTCAATGACAGACAGCCTGATGTTACCCTCTGATTTTGCCGCGTACTCCTCCAGCAGGTCGCGCACCCGGTTGGCGTAGTTCACCAGTTGCGGGAAGTCTGCCATGGTCTTGCGGGACAGGTAGAAATCCAGGTTTACAGGCTCCTCAAGGCTGGTGATGATGTTGATGGAACCCCGCGACAACGTGAACAGCCGGCTGTCGGTCAGATCCAGGCGTACACCGGTAAACAAGTTGTTACTGATGGTAATCAGCGCCACCGCCAGCGCTGCCGCCAACACGATGCCTGAGCCTGACAAGAGACGTTTATACTTCATGGGCAGGTCTCACAGCGCCTTGCGGGCATCGATGACCACGACGTTGGCATACAGCCAGAACGAGATCAGCACCAGATAGTAAATCAGGTCGCGCAGGTCGATGACGCCCTTGTTGATGGAATCGAAATGGGTCAGGAAGCTGAGTGAGGCAATCACGTCCACCAGGGCCTGAGGCGCCCAGCCCTGGAAAAAATCCAGCACCAGCGGAAACCCGCTCAGGATGAATAAAAAACAGATAACCACACTGATCACAAATGCGATCACCTGGCTCTTGGACAGGGCGGAGATGCAGGAACCGATAGCCAGAAACCCCCCGGCCATTAACAGGCTGCCGAGGTAGCCGGCAAGAATGACGGTATTATCCGGGTCGCCCAGGTAATTCACAGTGATCCATATAGGAAACGTCAGCGCCAGGGCCACTGCGGTAAAACACCAGGCCGCCAGGAACTTGCCCAGCACCGCGTCGGTCACGGTAATGGGCAACGTCATCAGCAGTTCTATGGTGCCGGTCTTGCGTTCTTCTGACCACAGCCGCATGGAAATGGCCGGTATCAGGAACAGGTACAGCCAGGGGTGGAAGTGGAAAAACGGTTCCAGGTCGGCCTGGCCGCGCTCGTAGAAGGCGCCCAGATAAAAACAGAAGATGCCGGTCAGAAACAGGAAGATAATGATAAAGACATAGGCAACAGGCGTATGGAAATAGCCGTACAGCTCCCGCTTCAATACCGCACTGACATTATTGTTCATGATTGGGTTGCCTCGCCCTGGCCGGCATAGAAGCGGCTGGTGATGGCGCGGAACGCATCGTCGTAGTCGCCCGATTCGGACTGGGACTTGAGCTCTTCCGGCGTGCCGTCGAACAGGATCTGCCCGGCGGCAATGATGATGGCCCGGCTGCACACGGCGTCAACCTCTTCCAGGATGTGGGTGGAAATCACGATGGCCTTGTGCTCGGCCATTTCCTTGATCAAGCTGCGGACTTCATGTTTCTGGTTGGGGTCCAGGCCATCCGTGGGTTCGTCCATGACTAACACCTGCGGGTCGTGCAACAGCGCCTGGGCTACGCCCACGCGCCGCTTGAAACCTTTGGACAGAGTTTCGACCGTCTGGTTCAGCACACCGTCGAGGTGCACCAGTTCCACCACCCGGTCAACCCGCTGGCGTTGCTCTGCGCCCTTGTAGCCGCGTATCTCCGCGACGAATTCCAGGAAGCGCCGTACCGTCATCTCACCATAAGCCGGCGCGCCCTCCGGCAGGTAACCGATGGAGGCCTTGACGCGAATGGGGTCAGTAAGCACATCATGCCCGTTCACCAGCACGGTGCCGTCAGTCGGCTCCAGGAAACCGGTAATCATCTTCATGGTGGTGGACTTCCCCGCGCCGTTGGGCCCCAAAAAGCCCAGCACCTCGCCCTGCTGTACGGAAAAGGAAACATTCCGCACCGCATGAATAGGCCCAAAGCGCTTGTCCAGCCCCTTGACCTCTATCGCCGGCATGTTGTCACTAGCTGACATAATCAATATTTAATTCGTTCAATTTTCGGGAATGAATACCGCTCACGCAAAATACCCATTAGGCCACCTCTAAAAATTAGAGATGGCCGTGCAGCATAGGGATATGCTGCCATTTTTAAGCACGTAAATGCTTGAAAATGAAGGAAATGAAAAACCGCACTTTTTCATTTCCGTCTCTAAAAATGCCACGGAGGGCATTTTTAGAGGTTACCATCAGATGAGCCATTTTGCACATTTATCGGCAATAGTCAAGTCAAGTGGCCGCTCAAGTTTTAGGCCGCTTCAGCGCCGGTGATGAAACGATGTATGCTACTATCCCGGGCAGTACAGGATAATACATGAGCATCGAACGTATAACCGTTTTTCAGAGACTATGTGATTTACTACACTGTAACCGATTTGGAGATCATCATCGTTCATGTGTCGCACGGTTCGCGTGATGCCGAAGGTATTTTTCGAGGCAATAATCCATGATCAACAACCTTGCAGACCTGCGGGAAGAATACCGCCACCTGCCGTTGCTGGAACAGGACGCGCACAACGACCCGGTAGCACAGTTCAAGCACTGGTTCGCACAAGCGGTTGACCACGGTGTGCCGTTGCCCAACGCCATGGCGCTGGCGACGGCTACGAAGGACGGCAAGCCCAGTGTGCGCTTTGTGCTGTTAAAGGATGTCAGCGCACAGGGCTTTTCCTTTTACACCCATGCCGTCAGCGCCAAGGGCAGGCAGATGCAGAAAAACCCCGAAGTTGCCCTGGTCTTTTACTGGACACAGATGCACCGCCAGGTACGGATAGAAGGCATAGCGCACCTGCTCTCCGCTGCAGAAGCAGACGCCTACTTCGACACCCGCCCGCGCGGCAGCCGCTTGGCCGTGCATGTGGCAGACCAGAGCGTTGAAGTGGAAAGCCGGGCGTTTCTGGAACACAGGATGAGCGAGCTGGCAGCACAATACCGGGATGAGACCATCCCCCGCCCCCCCACCTGGGTCGGCTACCGGGTTGCGCCGGAACGCATCGAATTCTGGCAAGGCCGGGAAAACCGATTACACGACCGGCTGCTGTACAGCAGGGAAGACAGCGACTGGAAAATTGTCAGACTGGCGCCGTAACATGCGTGCCGGAATTTGTATGGTGGGCCCGGCAGGACTCGAACCTGCGACCAATGGATTATGAGTCCACTGCTCTAACCAACTGAGCTACAGGCCCGACGGGGTGTCAGGCAACCAGTTTCAGGGCAGCGATGAACAGCGGTGGCCATGCCAGTATGATGCCGACCAGCCAACGGAAGTTGCTACGCATTTCGACACGCATCTCGCGCATATCTTCCCGCAGGAACTGCATCTCCTTGTATACTGCCCGATACTGTTCCTTGCACAGTTCTTCGTGATGTTCCAGGGACTTCTGCCAGTCCGGCTTGTCAACGTAAGTCATTTTCTCGTCCTTTTATAGCAGTTTGCTTAAACACCGCCCCCTCTTCCGTCGTTAAAGAGAGATGCCCGAATATTTATACCCAAACCCGCCGTTGCTGTCAACTGTTGCTTTCAATAAACGTGCGCAGTTGCTCCGAGCGGCTGGGGTGGCGCAGCTTGCGTAACGCCTTGGCCTCGATTTGGCGGATGCGCTCGCGGGTCACGTCGAATTGCTTGCCCACCTCTTCCAAGGTGTGGTCGGTGTTCATCTCAATACCGAAGCGCATGCGCAATACCTTGGCCTCGCGGGAGGTCAAGCCGTTGAGCGAGTCCTTCATGGTTTGCTTCAGGCCTTCAAAATTGGCATAGTCCGCTGGCGCCTGCGTACCTAAGTCTTCAATAAAATCGCCCAGGTGGGAATCATCGTCGTCACCGATGGGTGTTTCCATAGAGATGGGTTCCTTGGCTATCTTGAGCACCTTGCGCACCTTTTCCTCGGGCATCTCCATCTTTTCGGACAGCTCCTCCGGGGTGGCCTCGCGGCCCTGTTCCTGTAATATCTGGCGCGAAATCCGATTCAGCTTGTTGATGGTCTCGATCATGTGCACCGGGATGCGTATCGTCCTCGCCTGATCCGCAATGGAACGGGTGATGGCTTGGCGAATCCACCAAGTTGCATAGGTGGAGAACTTGTACCCGCGCCGGTATTCAAATTTATCCACCGCCTTCATCAGGCCGATATTGCCCTCCTGGATCAGGTCGAGGAACAGCAACCCGCGATTGGTATATTTCTTGGCGATGGAAATAACCAGACGCAGGTTGGCCTCTACCATTTCCTTTTTGGCCTTGCGCATCTTCGCCTCGCCGATGGAAATTTTCTTGTTAACCTCCTTGATTGCCGCCACCGAAAGCAAATTTTTGTCCAGTGTCGTAACTAATTTTTCCTGGATACCGATGATCTGTTGTTGCACCCCTGTCAGATTTTGCGCGTAGGGGGCATCACTTTCAATGCGTTGCTTGATCCACTCGACATCAGTCTCGTTGCCAGGAAAGTGGGCGATGAAGTCCTTACGCGGCATGTTTGCCGTTTTCACGCACAGGCGCATGACTTCGCGTTCCGTCTTGCGAATCATATCGATGGTGCTGCGCACGTTGGTCGTCAGGCCGGTGATGAATTTGGGCGCGAGCCGCAATTTCAGGAACCTTTCGGTTATGTCATCCTGTATCAGTACGGTTGCTTTATTATCCTTTCCCTTCCGTTTTATGGAAGTGACCAGCTTCTTGTAGAGGTTACCCAGCCCGGTGATTGCCGCGTGCACCTCCTCGAGGTCCAGGCCATCATCGTTGTCGTTGTCACTGGTATCATCATCCTGGTTCTGGCGCGACGCTTGTTTCTTCGACTTGGCCGGCAGGCCGGTGTCCGGGTACTCGTCCTGGACCGAAAAGCCAAGAATGACATCACTCAATTTCTGTTCCTTGTTCTGGACGCCTTGATATGCATCGAGCAACTTGTCGATAGTGCCGGGGTACTGAGACAGCGCAAACAGGACCTGGTTCATGCCGGCCTCAATACGCTTGGCAATTTTTATTTCGCCCTGGCGCGTCAACAGGTCAACGGTGCCCATTTCCCGCATGTACATACGCACAGGGTCAGTGGTTCTGCCAAACTCACTTTCAACACTGACCAGGGACGCGCTGGCATCGCCTGAGGAGTCCGAATTACTCGGCAGCAACTGATCCAGATCCGGCGGGAATTCATGGACTTCGATGCCCATGTCCGCGATCATGTTGATGATGTCCTCTATCTGTTCCGGATCAACTATCTCATCCGGCAGGTGCTCTGTGATTTCGTGGTAGGTAACGAAGCCCTGTTCCTTCCCTTTTGCAATCAACAGTTTCAGCTGCGACTCATCATCATCGTCGTGTTCGTGCTCGATCTCGTGTTCTTCGTCAAGTTTCTCAATATCCGACATAGGTGTATGCATTCGGTTATCAGGTGGTCAGGTTATATCACCCAGCCATTACAAGGGCTGAATTAAAGGCGTCTCTAAA
>JAPORZ010000005.1 GCA_026709915.1 Gammaproteobacteria bacterium | reverse complement strand
GGGGGAGTATACTACAGGAAGCGACTAATTGTTAGCGGCGCGGTTACGCCCCGGCAGTAACAGAAGTTTCAATAATCCCACCGCCCAGGCACTCATCGCCGTCGTAAAAAACGGCGTATTGGCCCGGGGTGACGGCGCGTTGGGGTTGGGAGAAGTTTACAGTGACTTTATTGCCGTCCTGGGTGGTGATTATGCAGGGCTGGTCGGCCTGGCGGTAGCGTGTTTTCACGGTGCAGGCGAAGGGCAGCGACGGCGCTGCGGTGATCCAGTTTATGTTTGTTGCAACCATACCGGCGCTGAACAGGGCCGGGTGGTCGTGTCCCTGGGCCACCGTCAGCACGTTGTTATGCGCATCCTTGCCCACCACGTACCAGGGTTCTTCCGGGTAGCCGCGCACGCCGCCGATGCCCAGGCCCTGGCGCTGGCCCAGGGTGTAGAAATGGATGCCTTCGTGGGCGCCTAGCTCGTGGCCAGCCAGCGTGCAAATCGGGCCCGCTTGCACCGGCAGGTAGCGGCTGAGAAAGTCGCGAAACGGGCGCTCGCCGATAAAACAGATGCCGGTGCTGTCTTTTTTGTCATGGGTGATGAGACCGTGGCGTTGCGCCAGCGCCCGCACCTCAGGTTTTTTCAGCGTCCCCAGCGGGAACCGGCTGTACGCCAGCTGCGTCTGGTTCAGCCGGCACAGGAAGTAGCTTTGGTCCTTGTTGCGATCCGTGCCCTTGTGCAGGTGGCAGGCGCCGTTGTGCCGGCGTATGGACGCATAATGGCCGGTGGCAATGGCGCCGGCGTCCAGGGAGGCGGCATGGTCGAGGAAGGCGCGGAACTTGATCTCCTGGTTGCACAGGATGTCCGGGTTGGGCGTGCGCCCGCGGCGGTATTCGTCCAGAAACTCCCGGAACACCTTGTGCCAATAGGCCGCGGACAGGTCCACGGTATTGAGCCTGATGCCCAGCTTGTCGCACACGGCCAGGGCGTCTTCCACATCGGCTTCCCAGATGCAGCCGCCGCGCGCGTCGGTTTCATCCCAGTTTTTCATGAACAGGGCTTCTACCTCGTGACCCTGTTCGAGCAGCAGCAACGCGGCGACGGAGGAGTCGACCCCACCGGATACGCCGACGATGATTTTTTTACTGCTCATTATTACTCAGCCGGTTGTGCCGCGTCCTCGGTTTGCTGCTCCGCGACAGGTTCCGTCAGTTTTTCAATCTTCGGGTTATACCAGTTGCCGGTGATGGTGTACTGGCGGCTGAGGATGCTGTCGATGTCGTCCTTAACGCCATCGAAGACATTGTTGGCCAGGTACAAAAAGGCGCCGACACCGATGCCCACCGGGCCGAGCAGGGCGCTGGCGATGGGCAGGTTGTCGGCAAACTGCGGCGTGACGGTGACCAGCTGGTCGTAATCCTGGGCGGTCAGGCCGGTCCTGCCGCTGATCAGCACATCCACGCTGGGCCCCTTCAGGCGCAGATTGTTGGTATAGGCATTGCCGCCGGAGATATTGAAGTTGCCCCTGATGCGGTCGAAGGCCAGACCCTTGCCGAACAGGTCGGTAAAGTCCAGCGTCAGGCGCCGAGGCAGAGTCTGGATGCTGAGCAGGCCGAACAACCTGCCGGCGGCGGGCGAGACGTCCAGCAGGCGCCCCTTGTTCACCTGCATTTCGAAAGCACCGGCCATTTTCGCCAAGGAAAATTCGTGCGGCGAGCCGTCCCAGCCGGCATCAATGGTAATTTCCGTTTTGCCGGCCCTGACGCTGGCATTGTCGTAACCGAAGGTATCCAGCATCCGGTGCAGCTTGTCAGCCTGCAGGTTGATGGTGAAGTTGGAGCGGTTCCTGTTAAATGGCTTTTCCCACAGCCCGGTGCCGGCAATGGTCATGTCCTCTGTAGTAAAGCCGATCTCCTCGAAGGCAAGCCCGTTGTCGGTGGGCACGGCGGCGAGCTGCATGGCGCCGAGTTGGAAGTCCCCGTAAGTGAAGTCGGCTATTTCCGCCCGGATGGGCGGCAGCTTCCTCGGGTCTGCCTGCTGTGCAGTTTTGTCGTTGTCGGCGGCGCTGATGACCAGTTTTTCCAGGCTGACTTGCAACCGCTGTTCCGGGGACGGGTGTTGTGGCAGATAGGCCTCGCCCGCCAGCAGCTCCCCCTGCACTGCCACGCGCCAGTCCCCGTTGATGCGACTTGCCTGCACGTTGCTGTCCTGAAATGACTGGTTCATAAAGTTCAACAGCCCCGTTTCCAGTTCTGCGTTGATGGTTGCCGTGCTGAAAAAACCAGGCTCTGCGTCCGCTGCGCCCGCGAACGCGGCCAGGGCTTCGCGCCATTCTTCAAGTATCAGTGCATCCATGCCCCCCCAGAGGTTTATCCCGGGGCCGGTGGGCCGGTTCGGGAACCCTTCACCCAGCACAATATCCAGTTTTTCCAGACCTTGGCGCTGACTCTGGCTTTGTCCCTGGCCCTGCTCCTGTCCCTGTCCTTGCCCCTGGTTTTGCTCCTGTCCCTGCTCCTGGCTTTGCTCCTCGCCTTGTCCTTGTCCCTGACCTTGGCCGGTGTACAGCCTGACATGTACCTCGGGGCCATAGTCCAGTACCAGCGGCGTCCCTGCCAGCAGGGTTTTACTGATGAGCAACGGGCGTTTGGAATAGGTGGGTTTCCACAGCGGGCGCGGCAGGTCCAGCATCAGCCCGTACAGGTCGGAAGCGATTTCCAGGCGTTGCACCAGTCCTGCGGGTTGTTGTTCAAAGATGAACCGGGCCTGCCAGTCGGTCGCCCCGGACATGCGTTGCCCCAGTTTTGTGGCAAAATCCGCCGCGCCCGGAAACCGTTCACTGAGCTGCTCGATGATGAACGCATCGCTCGACTGCCCGGCGATGACAAACGCCGGCGGCGCCTCGGGGCTGTTTTTCGAGCCGGTCATGCCCAGTGTTACCGGTTGTCCGGCAAAGCGCGCAGTGAGGCCGCGCCCGTCAACGGACTCACGGGTGAAGCGGACGGCGCCGTTCACCGCCTCCAGCTCCAGCTTGCCGGCGTCTGACACCAGTCTGGCATCTTGCAGGCGCAAGGCGCCATCCATCACCAGTTGCCGCGCCGGCGCCTTAATCGGGATGCTTAAGTCCAGGTCCAACTCGAAGGTTCCGGCCACCAGGGACTGGTTGGCATGTTTGATGATCTGGTCCGCGGCCAGCGGGCTTTGCGCAATGAATGTTTCCAGGTCCTGTTCCGGTCCTTTGACCGTGCCCTGCAGCAGCACTATTTTGGGGCGCGCGGTCAGGTCGTCGATGGCGCCGTTGGCCTCGGTGATTGCCGCGTTGAATACGCTGCCGCGGCTGATATGCGTGGTAAGCGTCTCGTTGTCGAAGAACACTGCGGCGTCCACATTGTCCACCACAGGCCAGCTGTGCGAGTATTCAACGATGCCCTGGGACACGTTGATCACAGCCTGCATAGTGCCGTTATTGTCCCGGAACGGGAATTGATCAGGGTAGCCGCGCAGCACGGCAAGGGCCGTATCGATGCGGCCGCCGTGGAACGTGCGTTGCATCCACTCGCGGATGCGGAATTTCGGGGTATGGGGCAGATAACGGTACATGTTTTCCAGGCGCTCGCTGCGTATTTCTGCCACCAGATCCAGGTGCGGCAACGGGTGGGATGTTCCCTGTTGCAGCTGCCCTCGCAGCGCCAGCGCCATAGCGCGGTTTTCCAGGTGAAGCCGGTCGAGGTCCAGCGTCCAGCCCGGTGCGGCGCGCGTCCAGGCCAGCGCGCCGTCCATGCGTGTAAACGCGAGCGCCTGCTCATACAGGTCGGGCAGGCTGAGCTGCCCGCTGCTGCCGTTCATACTGAGCCGGACTTCACTGCCGCTGCCGCGCACCCGGCCCGCTGAGATTTGCACTGCCGGCCGGCCGGCGCCTGCGGCGGCGTCGAGATTCCTGAACGCAACATCGTACCCCAGCGTCTCCAGCGCGTCGGCGCGCCGGTCGTGCACGATCAGGCCGTCGCGCAGCTCCCCGCGCAGCGACACCGTATCCGGCAGCTCGCGTATTGCAGCCGGAAGCTGTTCCAGTTGCGCCACCAACGGCAGCAGGTCTGTTAGTTTCAGGTAATCGAACCCCAGCGCGTAACGCCCGCCGCTTGCGGGCGGGGTGACCAACTCAATGTTGGTGCGCGGCCAGGCGCCGTTCTCGGTCTGTACCTGTGCAAGTTTCAGGGCCACGTGCCAGTTTTGCTGCGGCAGCTTTGTAGCCAGGAACTGCCCGGTGAGTTCATCCACGTTAAGGGAGGCATTAGCGCCGAGCACGGCAAAGTCACGGTACGCCAGCTGGCCTTGCACGCGCACCGGTCTTGCCTGCTGCCAACGGCTCCACAGCGTCAGGTTGGCGCTGCCGCCCGCCGGCGTGAGCGGTTCCGGTCGGTATTCCCGGTACCAACTGTCCGGTTTGAAGCGCGCAGTGGTGGCGTACAGCTCCCCCGACCACTCGGAGGTCCACAGTTTACCGGTTGTATCCAGCGCAAAGCTCAGGGTTTCGCCATAGCGTCCCGGCAGCCGCGCCGAGCCGGTGACCTGGCCGCGGTCGCCATCGGTGCGTATCAGCAGCCCCGCATCGCGGAATTGCACGGCGGCCTGACGGTGTTTGTAATCAGTCCAGGTGACCCGGGTTTGCTGCACCTCTATGCGCTCCTGGCCGAACAACCACTTGACGAATTCGTTGTCGCGTTCAGGGTCGCGCAGGTCGATGCCTGCCACTTGCAAGGCGCCGTCGGGCAGCCGCGACACCGACACGTCCAGGCCCGAGATGACGATGTGTCGCGGCGCCGGCTGGCGCTTCCACAACGACCTGAGGGGAGATATTTCCACGCTGGCGCGGTCGAAGCTGATAATGTTGCGCGTCCCGTCCGGGCTGCGCAGGTGTACGCCCCGGAGCAGCAGGCGCGGCCTCCAGCCACGCCATTCGGCGCTGAGCGAGTCAACGCTGACGGTCTGTTGCAGGAAGCGGCTGGCCCAGGTTTCCACCTCGTCCTGGTAATGTTCCAGGTAAGGCAGCGCCAGCCGCGCGCCGGTGATCGCCACCGCCGCCAGCAACACCAGCGCGCCGGTGAGATAGAGCGCGGCGTGATACGCCCTCTGACCCAATGCCGATGCCACGTTACAGCAACACTATGTCGTATTGTTCCCTGATGTACAGCGGTTCAACCTGGAAGGTGATGGGGCGGCCAATAAATTCCTCCAGTTCAGCCACGCTGGCCGATTCCTCGTCCACCAGCATATCCACAATCGGCTGGGCGGCGATGACCAGCAGCTTGTTACCGTCGAACTGGCGCACCTCGCGCAGGATTTCCCGGAATATCTCATAGCACACGGTTTCCGGGGTTTTCATGGTGCCGCGGCCGTTGCAACTTGGACAGGGTTCACACAGGATTTGTTCCATGCTTTCCCGGGTGCGTTTGCGCGTGAGCTGCACCAGGCCCAGCGAAGTAAATTCGCTGATGGAGACCTTGGAATGGTCTTTCTCCACGCGTTTTTCCAGCGTGCGCAAGACCTGGCGGGCGTGTTCCGGCTCGCGCATGTCGATGAAGTCGATGATAATGATGCCGCCCAGGTTACGCAGGCGCAGTTGCTTGGCAATGGCGTGGGCGGCTTCTAAGTTGGTCTTGTAAATGGTCTCTTCCAGGTTCCTGTGGCCGACAAAGGCGCCGGTATTGACGTCGATAGTGGTCATGGCCTCGGTCTGGTCAATGACCAGATGGCCGCCGGATTTCAACTGCACCTTGCGGTCCAGGGACTTGCGCAACTCATCTTCAATAGCATACAAGTCCATGATGGGACGCTCGCCGGAGTAGTACTCGATGCGGCCCAGGAAATCGGGGATGAAGTGTTTGCTGAACTCCAGCACCCTGATGTAGGTTTCCTTGGAGTCGATGCGTATTTTTTCAACCTGGGCATGGGTCACGTCGCGCAGGATGCGTATCACCAACGGTAAATCCTCGTGGATTAACGCCGGCGCGTAGGTATTTTTTGCGCGGATGGATACCGACCCCCAGAGCTTGAGCAGAAAGTCCGTGTCGCGGTACAGCTCCTCCTCTTCCACGCCTTCCGCCGCGGTTCTGATGATAAACCCGCCTTTGGATAGTTCCGGTGTGATCGTGTGCAGCACGGCGCCGCCGCCCGCGCTCACTGCCACTGCTTGTTCCTCGGTCTGGTAGTGAGTAAGGATACGGCGCAGGCGTTCCCGTTCCAGGTCGTCTTCTATGCGTTGCGAGACGCCGACCATGTTATGGTTGGGGATAAAGACCAGATAGCGTGATGGTATGGAAATACGCGTGGTCAGGCGCGCGCCCTTGGCGCCGATCGGGTCTTTGACGACCTGCACCAGCAGTTCCTGGCCCTCGCTTAACAAGGTGTCGATGGACGCGCTTGGCAGCGCGCCGGCGACCGCCTCCGGCTCCAGACCGGCGCCGGTATTCATCAGGTCCGACACATGCAGAAAACCGCTGCGTTCCAGGCCGATATCGACAAATGCAGACTGCATGCCCGGCAACACCCGATGCACCCGGCCCTTGATGATGTTCCCCACCAGGCCGCGTTTGCGCGTCCGCTCGATATGAACGTCCTGCAACACGCCATTTTCCACCACGGCCACGCGGGTCTCATGGGGAGTAACATTGATGAGGATTTCTTCACTCATGGGGTAACAGCCGGGTAAGTGCAAGAGGTGATTGTAACACATTTCCGCTATTGCCCCCGGTGCGCTATACTGCGGGTTTAGCATCTCAGGAGTCTGTTATGAAGCGCCGCTCTTTCAGCTGTTTAACCCTGTTACTCTCCCTGCTGCTCAGCAGCCCGTTTATCAGCGATGCCGGCTGAGCCCACACGTTGTCGCTGGTGTCTGGGCAATGAGATTTATCTGGACTACCACGACCGGGAATGGGGCGTGCCATTACACGACGACTGCAAGCTGTTTGAATTTTTGGCGCTGGAAGGCGTACAGGCCGGCCTGAGCTGGATCACGGTGCTGAAAAAACGCCCGGCTTACCGCGCGGTATTCGATAATTTTGACTTCAACCGGGTGGCGGAATACGACGAGAGCAAGGTGGCAAGCCTGCTGACCAACCCCGGCATCGTCAGAAACGAACTCAAGGTGCGCTCGGCTATCCGTAACGCCCGCGCCTTCCTGCGAGTACGGGAGGAATTTGGCGCCTTCGACCACTACATCTGGGACTTCGTCGATGGCAAACCCATACAAAACGCCTGGCAGCACGGCGCACAGATCCCGGCGCATACCCCCCTGTCCAACAAAATCTCCAAAGACCTGAAACAACGCGGCTTCAACTTTGTCGGTCCCACCATTATCTACGCCCAC
>JAPORZ010000035.1 GCA_026709915.1 Gammaproteobacteria bacterium | reverse complement strand
CTGTTTCAGTCGTTCGTTACCAGCAAGACTCAATAACGACCGCACAAAACTGTTTCCGGCCGAAGCCGGGCGCCGGCACTGGCCTATTTGATCGCCAGGAAACCCTCGAAGCTGACGTATTTCATCACCGTCATCACATCGGTGAAACCAGCCCGGTGCAGCAGGCCCAGGTTGCCGGCGCTGGAGAAGGGTTTAAGCACGCCTTTCAGGCTCAGCTCCTTGTTCAGTATTTCCTCGGCGCTGAAGCCTGCGCGTTGTTTGAACTCCCGATACAGGCAGGACATCATGTCCTGAAAACGGGAGTCCGGCGCGCCGACTTTCTCAAACAGGATGAACGCGCCACCCCAGTTCAAGGCCTGATGGATTTTGTCGAACAGCGCCTGACGCTGCCGTTCTTCGATGAACTGTATGGTGTAATAGGCGATGATCATGTCGGCTGGCCCGAGCTCGCCGGTGAGAATGTCCTCACCGCGCAACTCCACGTTGTCCAGCCCGGCGCAGGTCTTGCCGGCCTGCTCAATCATGGCCTGTTCCCGGTCCAGCCCGATCCAGCGCACGCCGGGTTTGTGTGTATGGTGCGTTGCCAGTTGCCTCAACAGTTCGCCGGTTGCACAGCCCAGGTCGTACACGGCGCTGTCGGGCGCCACGAAGAAGTCGCTCAGGTGACAGATGAGCTCGTGCCCGTCTGCGTAATAAGGAATGGAGCGCCGGGCATGGTCGGGAAACGCTGCCGCCACCTCGCCGTCAAACGACCAGGCGGCGCGTTGCGCGCGGAGGTCGGCGTCGACTTTCACAATATCACGTCGGGCTGCCGTGCAGCGCCTCGCCGCCCAGGCGTAAAATGGCCGTCATCAGCGCCGCTGCCGCCGCCTTCATGCGCGCCGCATCGGTACCGCGCAGCACCAGGTTCACCCCCAGCTTTCCTTTTCTGAAGTAGGGATAACTGCCCATACTGATATCGGGATAGTGCGCCTGCAATGCAGACAGGTCGGCGGCGATCTCGCTTTCCGGCAGGTTGGTGGTGACGTTGTCCGTGATGATGGGGTCGCCGCCCACGAGGCGGTCGGTCAGCCCGGCGAACATGGCTTCCATAATGGCCGGCACGCCGGGCAGCACGAACACGTTCTGCAGTTGAAACCCCGGGGCGCCGCTCACGGGGTTGTCAATGAGGCGGGCGCCGGCCGGGATGTCCGCCATTTTCAAGCGGGCTTCGGTCAGGCGTTTGGGTTCGTAGTACCGGTCCAGTGCCTTGCGCGCGGCTTCGTTGCGCAACAGTTCCACGTCGAAGGCTCTGGCCACGGCTGCGGCGGTGATATCGTCATGGGTGGGGCCAATGCCGCCGGTGGTGAATACGTAAGTGAATTGCGCGCGGCAGGTGTTGACGGTATCGATAATAGCCGTTTCGGTATCGGCAATCACCCGCGCTTCGGTCAGCCGGATACCCAAGGCATCGCATTTTCCGCCGATGATGGCGAGGTTGGCATCCTGGGTGCGCCCGGACAGGATTTCATTGCCGATGATGATCAGACAGGCGCTAATCGGGTCGGGTTGTGGCACGGTGGTTGGTCAGACTTTGGGAAACAAGCCGCCACCTTATCATATTTTTTTGCCTAAAACGCGTACTGCCAACCGGCGGTGATGGTCCAGTCGGTTTCCATTTGCGGGCCGTTGAGGTCGCGCTGCAGCGGCAGGCTCAGTTCCACGGCCAGACGCTGGCCGGCCAGGGCGCCGGTCTGGCCTATCAGGTTGACACCGAGGCTCAGGTTCAGCTCATCCCCGCCGTAGTTATCGGGGTTGGCGGTCTGCACCGGCCCTGCGATCATCGGGTCCATACCGTCAATCCTGCCCAGTGTGTGGTAGTGCAGGCGTAGCGAGGTACTGATGAAGGGGCGCCACTGGTAGCTGAGCCAACCGCTCAGGGTGTGCTTGTCACCCAAGGCATACCCCTGATCCTTGCCCAGCCGCAACGTTCCCAGGTACTGGCCGCCCCAGTACCAGCGCTGCCTGTTGCCGCGGTAAGTAATACCCGGCAGCAGGTCATAGGTGCCGGAGCCCAGTTGCATGGCATAGGGTACGCGCACCGTGGGGCGCCCGCCCATGGGCGTTAGGATCTCGTGCGTTTTGGTAGTGGAACCGGTGGGCAAACTGACTCCCGCGTTCAGGTGCAGACGCTGCGCGGCGCCGTCGTACAACTTGATCAGGCCGGACAGGCGGGTATCGCCGATGCCGTCGGTCTTGACCTTAAAGCTGCCGCGCACGTTCGTGCCCATGCCGCCCATGTAGGTGGTGTGTTCCATGTCTTTTTCGATATACATACCCATGGCCATCAATGTCAGCCAGTGCGTGGGCGCGTACATGGCGCCGACCATGTGCATGTCCATGCTCATTTGCGTGGGCACGATACGCAAGGTCGGGGGCTGCATGGGCCGGCCGAAAAACCGGTTGGGGATGGTGGTTACCAGGGTATCTGCATCGATGCTGTCGGTACCGGTGCGGTTGCCCTGCATGTCCATGTGCATGAAGCGGTAGCTGAGCATGAACTCGCCCTGCTCGTGCGTATGGTCACCCATGACGCCGATGGGGGCATGGTCGGCGGCATTGTTTAAGGAGGCGCCGGGCGTATCTGCACGCGCTTGCATAACAAACAAGCCTGCCGCCAGCGCTAAGCCGGCCGCGATGGGTCGTAAATTTGACCGTAAATAATAACTCATGATTCTCCAACGGGTTTGTAACAAGCGGGACATTCTAATGGTAACCTCTAAAAATGGCAGCATGTCCATAATGCTGCACGGGCGCCTCTAATTTTTAGAGGTGCCCTGATGACTACGCGGCAGGGCGACAATGCGACAAATTATAGCATGTATAAAGGTGGCGCTACACACCGGCGCACACTACAAAGGAAATTACAAAAGCGCCGGCTCAGGATGGGTTGAGCCGCACCTGTACGTTGTCAATCAGGCGCGCCGGCCCCAGCCAGGCCGCGGCCAGGATGGACAGGCGCGTGTCTTGCGGCGTCGGCGCGCCCAGGTCTTCACTGCGCCGGATACTGACGTATTCCGGCCGGAAGCCGGCCTGCTCCAGCCCGTGCATGGCGTCCCGTTCGATGGCTTCTAAGTCGCTGCCGTCCTGGCGCAAACTGTCAGCCGCGGCTCGCAGCGTGTGGTAGATAAGCGGCGCCTGACGCCGTTGTGCCGGCGCCAGATAAGCATTGCGGGAACTCATCGCCAGGCCGTCTGCCTCACGTACGATGGGCATGCCGACGATCTCCACCGGCAGGCATAAATCGCGCACCATACGCTTGATGACCAGCAACTGCTGGTAGTCCTTCTCGCCGAACAGGGCCACATCCGGTTGCGCGTTGGCGAGCAGCTTGACCACCACGGTGGCAACCCCGGAGAAGTGGCCGGGCCTGAACTTCCCGCACAGTATGTTGGATAATTCCGGCACGTTGACGCGGGTGTCGGCATCGGTGCCACCCGGGTAAAGCTGGCCCAGGTCCGGGGTGAACAACAGGTCCAGGCCGTATTTTTCCAGTTTGTTCTTGTCCTCGGCCAGGGTGCTGGGATATTTGTCGTAATCCTCCCCCTTGCCGAACTGTATCGGGTTGACAAAAATACTCACCACGGTGCGCTCCGCGCACTCGCGGGCCCGACGCAGCAGGGACAAATGCCCGTCATGCAGGTTGCCCATGGTAGGGACCAGGGCGATGCTGTGCCCGGCTTGCTGCCAGCTGCCGATCTGCGCGCGCAAGCCAGCCAGGCTGGATACCGTCTCCATGATCGGCGTCTCGGTCAGCGGTGCGGTGATGTGTTTGTCTTCGGCTTGCAGGTTCGATCTCATCGGGCGCTCACTTGAATGAATGTTCCGAGCCCGGGAATTCGCCGGCTCTGACGGCGCGCACGTATTCCTCGATGGCGGCGCTGACGCTCCCGCTGCCTGCCAGGAAGTTTTTAGCCAGGTGCGGGCGGTATGGAGAAATTCCGAGCATGTCGTATATTACCAGCACCTGGCCGTCACACTGTTCCCCGGCGCCGATGCCGATGGTGGGGATGGTGAGCGCGCGACTGATGCGTGCGGCCAGGCTGGCGGGAATACATTCCAGCACGACCATGGCGGCGCCGGCGCGTTGCAGGGCCAGCGCGCCGGCCATGATACGCTGGGCCTGGTGTTGCTCCCGGCCCTGCACCTTGAAACCACCATACGCGCGCACCGACTGGGGCTGCATACCAACATGGCCGCAGACCTGAATGCCCTGTTCAACAAGATGGGCTACGGTTTGCGCCTGCTCCTCGCCGCCCTCCAGTTTCACCACCTCAGCGCCGCCTTCCTGCACCAGCCGGCGCGCATTCGCACAAGCCAGGGCCGGGGTCTCGTAGCTCAGGTATGGCATATCGACCACCACCAGCGCGCGCCGGCAGGCGCGGCTGACCAGGCTGCTGTGGTAAACCATATCGTCCATGGTCACGCTCAGGGTGTCTTCCTGGCCCTGCAAGACCATGCCCAGCGAGTCGCCGACCAGGGCGATATCCACACCGGCCGTGTCCAGGATCGCGGCGAAACTCGTATCGTACGCGGTGAGGGCAACGATTTTCTCACCGGCTTGTTTCAGCGCCTGCACGCGGGGAATGCCCAGTTTGTCATTCATGGTAGGTTCACAATTTTGTGATACCCGCAGTTCCGACGCGCGCCAGCCATTCAGCGGCCCGACCAAGACCGGGCAGGTCCAGGCCCGGCGCCAGTTCCAGCAACGGCATCAGCACAAAATTCCGATATTTGATCTGCGGGTGCGGTACAACCAGTTCGGGTTCATCAATAATCTCATTACCGTACAGCAGTATATCAAGATCCAGGGTGCGCGGCCCCCATCTTGGCCCGTTTCGCACCCGTCCCTGGTGGTTTTCAATGTCTTGCAGCTGCCTCAGCAACTGCGGCGCCGGCAGGCTGCAAGCAAGCAGCGCCGCCGCGTTCAGGTAATCCGGCTGGCCGCTCGGCCCCAGTGGTTTACTCCGGTAATACGAGGAATGCCGCACCAGGTTCGTGTCGGGGATAGTATCTAACGCTACCAGCGCCGCGTCCAGCCGGGCCGCGGGGTTATCAAGGTTGCTGCCCAGGCCGATGTAGCATTCTGTAGCATAAGGCGGCTTTTCATGCCTCATAGGCGCCTCCAAAAGTCAGAGGCTCCCCTACAACGTTCAGGACCAAGATTGCTGCCCGGCTCTGTATAACAGTACTACCGCCGGCGCCAGCGCCGGTTGTGCCGGTTGCGAGTGTGGCTTTTTGTTTCCGGCTGGTCCTGTTGAAACTGTGTCCACCATTCTGCCAGCTCGTTCACACTCTCCCCGGATTGCGCGCGCAGCAATAGAAAATCGTAGCCGGCCCGGAACCTGGGGTTTTCTATTAACCGGTGTGGGCGGCGATTGCTGCGCCGGGTCAGGCGTGGTTGCAGCTGCCAGATATCGCGCGCCATGCTGGTAAAGCGGCGCGGCACCGCAATCGCGCGGGTTTGCCGGGAGACGACGATATCCCCTGCCAGCATGATGGCGTCCATTTCATTCATGCCCCGGGCGATATGTTCCCGGGTCAGTTTCTCCATGGGCAGCCATAACAGCGCAGCGATGAGAAACCCCGGCGTTACCGGCTTGTTCTGCGCCAGCCGGTCGTCCGTGTTGCGTAGCGCGTTGGCCACGAACGTGTAGGGAAAGCCGCCCTGCTGCGCTGTCAGCGCCTCCTCCGTTTGCGGAAACAACTCCTTGAACAGGTCATAACGACGCAGCTGTTCGAAGGTTTGCAGGGCATAGCCGTTAAAAAACATCTTCAGGCATTCCTCGAACAGACGCGCCGGCGCAATGTCCCCCAGCGTTGAGGCCAGCTCCGGGATCCGGCTGCCGGTCTCCGGGCTGATCTTAAAGCCCAGCTTGGTTGCAAACCGCACCGCCCGCAGCAGACGCACCGGGTCTTCGATAAAACGCCGGCGCGGGTCACCGATCAACCTGATGCAGCCGGATTTTATGTCGTTCATGCCCTGCACATAATCCACCACCGACTCATCTGCAATATTGTAGAACAAGGCATTAACCGTGAAGTCGCGGCGCCAGACGTCTTCATCAATGCTGCCATAGACGTTGTCGCGGACGATGCGGCCATCCACAACATGGCCGGCGTCGCCGCTGTCGTGATGCGGGGCGCGGAACGTGGATACCTCCACAATCTCAGCGCCAAAGCGCACATGGGCAAGCCGGAAACGGCGTCCGATCAGACGGCTGTTGCGAAACAATTCCCTTATCTGCTCCGGCGTGGCGTCCGTGACTACATCGAAGTCCTTGGGCTCGCGCCCGAGCAGCAGGTCGCGCACCCCGCCGCCGACCAGATAACCGGCATAACCGGCATTCTTCAGGCGGTACAATACCTTCAGCGCGCCCTCACTGATATTGCCCGTGGAGATGTTGTGCCCTGCACGAGGAATCACGTCTGGCGTCGGGCGCAGGTAAGAAACTTTATCGTGGTTTTTTCTCATAGCTTGCTTTATAGTAACCTATAAAAATGCCCTCCGTGGCATTTTTATACTCGGAAACGGAAAAGTGTCATTTTCCGTTTCCTTCATTTTCAATCACTTACGTGCTTGAAAATGGCAGCATATCCGTATGCTGCGCGGCCACCTCTAATTTTTAGAGGTGGCCGCAATACAAAACCACACCCGCTCCCTTCGTCTAGTGGCCCAGGACGCTGGCCTCTCACGCCGGAAACAGGGGTTCGATTCCCCTAGGGAGCGCCACTTCATGCTGAAGATAAGCCCCGTTGCAGGGGCTGAGTGAACAGAGGTATTTCCTTACCACCCGGGGAACTACCTGCCTTTCCCAAGCGTCTTACAGTTCGGACTCATTTGCTAAATCGCATATATCAGCGGGTTATCAATCGAAGTTCCCACCAAGAAACTTATCCAGGGTAAGCTCAATATCCTTTGCGACCTGTCGTAGTAAAATTGGAGAAATATCACGACCCTTGTGGAATGGGATGGTTGTTGCCCTGCCGTCAGGATGACGAAACTGCCTGTGGGAGCCACGGCGTCTTGTTTCTTTGAAACCCGCAGAGATTAGCAGGCGCATTACCTCTTGCGGCTTGAGAACCGGAACTTTTGACACTTTTCAGGCTATAGCGATTTGTTGCGTTCCTACAAACTCGGTTCCCAGTTCAGGTGTACCGTCTTCCAGCAACAGGGCCACGACTTCATGCAGGTTCTTATTCAGTTCATCGAGGGTTTTTCCCTGAGAATGAGCGCCTGTAAAACCTGGCACATAGCCTACATAAAGCCCCGTTTCCTTGCAGTGCTCAACAACTGCCGTAAAATTCATGTTAATACCTCATGACTTTCAAAGACGAGTCGGACAATATTCAAGTGAC
>JAPORZ010000110.1:3695-7412 GCA_026709915.1 Gammaproteobacteria bacterium | reverse complement strand
ATAATGGTTGAGGTCAGAGGCCGTTGAACGTTGCGCCGCCATTAACCAGGATGGTTTGTCCTGACACCATTGCGGCTTCCGGACTGCACAGGAAGGCCACGGTGGCGGCCACATCGGCCGCGGCCAGGGGCTGCTGAATGGCTTGGCTGTGCACGGCTTGTTCAAGCGCCTCGGCGCCGATGGTTTGCCTGGCGGTGGCGGTGGCGGTGGGCACCAGTCCCGGCGCCACTGCGTTGACGCTGACACCAAAGGGACCCAGTTCCGCCGCCATGCTGCGGGTCATGCCTGCGACCGCGGATTTGGCGGCTACATAGTGCATCAGGTTGGGCATGCCGAAGGTAATTACCGCGGATGATATGTTGACAATGCGTCCCCATCCCTGTTGCCGCATCGGCGTTGCTGCGGCGCGGCTGCACAGGAATACCGAGCGCACGTTGACCATTATGACCCGTTCCCATTCGCTCAGGTCGAGCTCCCAGAACGGCCGTCGCGTAACCGCATAGAAACCGGCGTTGTTAACCAGTATGTCTATGCTTTTGTGCTGCCTGAGGATGGCGTCGAAGGTGTCATTTACCTGCGCTTCATCGGTCAGATCGGCACAGTACGAAGCGGCGCTGCCTCCGGCCTCTTCGATCATGGCAACCGTGTCGGTCGCCACATCGAGATCGATTACAATCAAGTCTGCGCCGCGCGCAGCCAACAGCTGCGCCATGGCCTGCCCCAGCCCGGTCGCGCCGCCGGTGACGACTGCGGTTTTTCCCTCCAGTACTCTTGCCAAGTGATATTGACCTGTTCAGCGGGGCGGGAAACGATTGCGCGCAAAGCGCGCGGCGCTGGTAATGGTACGCCCTTGCCAGGCAGCGCCGAGCGACATCATCGCGGCCATTCGACCTGCACGGCGCGCGGGCCGTGGAAGCAGACGTTGGGCAGGTAATCGAACCGTTGGCCGGCGGCCAGTTGCATGTCAGGCAGGCGCCGGCTCAGTATCTCCAACGTGACCCTGGCCTCCAACTGCGCCAGCGCCGCGCCCAGACAGCGATGGATGCCACTGCCGAAGGACAGGTGTTGATCGGCGTTGTGTCGGGTTATATCCAGTTGTTCTGCGTTCTCAAACGCTGCGTCGTCGCGGTTGGCGGCGCCTAACAGCAATAACAGTTGCGCCCCGGCGGGGACTTTCACGCCGGCAATGTCCAACTCCCGTTTGGCCTGGCGGCGCCAACTGATGACCGACGAGTCATAACGCAGGATTTCCTCGACGGCGCCGGGTATCAGCGCCGGTTCGGCCGCGAGCTGCGCCCACACATCCCGGCGCCTGAGCAGCTGCACCATACAGTTGCCCAGCAGGCTGGAGGTCGTTTCGTGGCCCGCGGTAAAAAAGGCAAACAGGATGCTGGCGATAACGTCCAGGCTGAGAATTTCGTCGTTGCCGGCGCGCACCCGCAACAGCTCGCTGGTCAGGTCGTCGGTGGGATGGGCCAGACGCTCGTCCACCAGTTGGCGGCACAGTCGGAAGAAACCCGCCAGCCCGCGTGCGAGCCGGGTCTGCTCTGCCTCAGTCGGGCGCCCCCAGACAAACAGGATACGGTTGCGCGCGCCTTGCTTGATCGCCGGCACCTGCTCATCCGCAAACCCCAGCATCTTCAAGATAACCAGAGCCGGCAGGTCAAATAACAATTCGCCCATGAGCTCGGCCCTGCCATTTTGCCGAAAGCCGTCAACGGCGTTATTCACCAGCGCGCAGATGTAAGGTTCCAGCGCGGCGATACGACGCGGGGTAAACGCCTTGACCACATTCATGCGCGTCCTGGTATGCTGGGGGCGATCGGCATTGCCCAGCGCCGGCACCATATTCCAACCGCCGTCTGTCAACGCTTGTTGGGCGGCTGTGCATAAAGGATGGATCGGCGCAATGGTATTCTGCGCCGAATAATTGTCGTAATCCCGGAGTATCTGCTTCACGTCCTGATAACGGCTGACCACCCAGTGGTCGATGGGCGCCGCGTAAAACACCGGCGCCTGCTCTCGGAGCAACTTAAAGAAAGGATAGGGATCGGATAATTGCGGCTCGTGGAACAGGTCAAAGTGGCCGCCGACCGCGCCGGGCAACGAGGTGTCAGTGTCAGTCGCCAATGCCATGAATTATTTCACCCTGATGATAGGTGTTAGACTACAAAACCTGAACGAACAGAGGTATTATAGCAAAATGTGATCACGGTCAGGATTTGACGCCTGTGCAAGGCGTCTCCGGCAAATAAACTCAACAACGCGAGACTTTGAATGAACATAGGGTTTAATGTGGTTGTTCACACAAATGAGGATGGCGGCTATTGGGCAGAAGTAGAGAATATGCCCGGATGCATTACAGAGGGCGATACGATTCCAGAGCTGACGGGTAATTTGCAAGAGGCTATATCCGGCTGGCTGTCAGTCATGGTTGACAATATGAAAGCCAATCTGGAAAAGAACATACAGGAGACAGATTTTGAAACGGATCAGCGGGAGACGTATGTGTACTGTTGTCCAACAGAATGGATGGAAGCGAAAGCGCATTAACGGCAGTCATCACATCTTTGACAAAGAAGGCGTTGATTTTCCGCTCACCATTCCGGTACATGGCAACAGGGCCTTAAAGCCGGGAACGCAGGCAGCGATAATGAAAACCGCCGGCATATCATCTACAGACCTGTAAACAAGTCCGATAAAACCACTACCGATAAATATCATTACCGGCTTCCTCGGCAGCGGCAAGACCACCGTGCTGAATCAACTGCTGTCCTCGCCCGCACTGGCGGACACGGCTGTGCTTATCAATGAGTTCGGCGAGATCGGGCTCGACCACCTGCTGGTGAGCGCCGTGGATGAGGATATTGTGCTGCTGGAGTCGGGCTGTGTGTGCTGCAGCGTGCGTGATGATTTCAGCGCGGCCTTGCTCAGGCTGCATGAACAACGCGCGGCCGGGAATATTCCTGCGTTTCAACGGGTGATACTCGAAACCACGGGTATCGCCGACCCCATTGCCATCAGTGAGTTGATACTAGCGGACCCGGACATCGCCCGGCGTTATGCGTGTCGGCAAATCCTTACCATTGTTGATGCCGTGCATGGCCGCAGCAACCTTGACCGGCACATTGAGGCAGTGAAACAGGTGAGTGTTGCCGACCGCATCATCCTGTCAAAAACCGACCTGTGCGACCAGGTGCAGCTTGACGGCGTGGAGGAACGGCTGCAACGGCTGAACCCGCTGGCGCCGCGCGCATATTGCGGCGTCAAACCCGTGGACCCCGGCATCCTGCGCACTGACGGCAGCGCCGATTACACCCCACAAACCAGTCAACTGCCGCCGCTGGGCGACCCCGGGGGGCAAGCCGGCGCCGCGCCACGCGAGCAACCCGACGCAGCAGCGCACGAGGCGGCGCACGACCATCGCTTCGCCACATTTTCCCTGACCTGGCCGGAGGCGGTGCAATGGGAGGATTTTGTCGCCTGGCTGGAGGGGTTGCTGATTGTGCGCGGCGACAGTATCCACCGGGTGAAAGGGCTGCTGAACGTGCTTGGCGAGACGCAGCCGCTGGTCATCCAAGGCGTGCAACATTCATTTTATGCCCCGGTGACGCTGACTGACTGGCCCGATGGCAAGGCGCTGACCCGGCTGGTTTTTATCACCAGTGATTTCAGCAAACAGGCCGCCATGAACAGCCTGGAAACCATCCTGGACGT
>JAPORZ010000110.1:0-3070 GCA_026709915.1 Gammaproteobacteria bacterium | reverse complement strand
GAGTATGTAATACGCTACTTTCCGGCTACGTCCCGTTACCTGCGCGACCCGACGGCGACCACACACCGGCAATTAACGGAGCGCTATCCCTTGCTGAATTATGCAAAAATGCCGCTGTGGCTGGTGCAGGGTGAAGATCAGGCCGACAACGATTTTGTGACCGGCTTTCAACCAAAGGCGGGCAGATGGGTAGCGGGCGGCTAAAAATGCCACAGAGAGCATTTTCAGCGATTCCTTAAACTTAGTCGGATTTACGATCAGCGCGGTCTTGTGCGCGGGCGACATACAGCATGGCCAAGGCACCCAAGCCGGCGATCAATCCTGCAGTGAGTAATGCGATGTTCATTTACGTTGCTCCAGGTTGCCGTACCACGACACGACCAAACCAATCCCCGTGAGCAGACCAGCACTAAGAACCTGGCCTTCTTCCAGGAAACCGGCCACCAGGCCAGCAGCGATCAGGATGATACCAAGACGCCGGCAGTCCTCGGCCGTGGTGATAAGGTTCAACTTCATCGTCTGATAAGTGTAGCACAAATTGATGGTGCTTGCCAATATAATGGTGAGTCCCAGGTGCAAACAATTCGCCCGCATTGTGATCAGGACAAGAAAGTGTCACTATTCCGGGTGTGAAAACCATACCAACATGGCACGGGGCTATTACATGTGAAGAGACAACATGAAACCGTTTGTTAAAGGCGACTGGGAAGGCTTTTTTGCCTTTGGGCTGGACGCGCTGCTGGCGTTTATCCTGATGAGTAAACTATGCTTGGATTTTCTGGGTTTCTCCGAGGCGCTGTTTTACTACCGCATCCTGCCTGCCTCGGCCATCGGCCTGATCATCGGCAACGGCTTTTATGCCTGGCAGGCCCTGAAACTGGCAAAACGGGAAAATCGTAATGATGTGTGCGCCATTCCTTACGGCACCAGCACCATTACCATCATCATTTACGTATTCCTGGTCATGTTCCCGACCCAGCAAAAGGCCCTGTCCATGGGCCTGGACAAGGACATGGCCGACCTCATTGCCTGGCACACCGGCCTGTTGGCCTGCATGGTGTCCGGCAGCATAGAATTCCTGGGTTCATTTGTAGTGCATCATATCCGCAAGGTGACGCCACGGGCGGTCATGCTGGTTGCGATTGCCGGCACCGGCCTGGCCTTTATCAGTATGGACTATGTCTTTCGCACGTTTGCCTACCCGTTGATCGGGTTTACCTCGCTGGCGCTGATGCTCATCTTTTATATGGGTGGAGCAAAGGCAAAAGGCGGCATCCCGGGTGGTTTTATTATCCTGTCAGTGGGCGCCCTGATGGCCTGGGCGCTGTACTGGTTCGGGCTGCCCAGCGTAGTGCCGTCCACGGAATTTACCCTGAAGCACCTGGGGCTGCACCTGCCCAGCCTGGAAGTCACGCGGGTATTTGCGTCGGTGGAATTTATCGTCGAATTCCTGCCGGTGGTGATCCCGTTCGGCTTCATATTCCTTATCGGCTCGTTGCAGAACATAGAAGCGGCGGCGGCGGCAGGCGATTCCTACCAACCCAGACCGCTATTGCTGATGAACGGCGTCGGCAGCCTGGGCGCGGCCTGTTTTGGCTCGCCGTTTCCGACCTCCATCTTTCTCGGCCATCCGGGCTACAAGAAAATCGGCGCCCGGGCCGGTTATTCCACCATCAATGCAGTGGTCTGGACGCTGGTCTGCATCACCGGCACCTTGAGTGTGTTTGCTTACCTGATACCCATCGAAGCCCTGATGCCCATTTTGATCTGGATCGGCGTGGTGGTATGCGCCCAGAACTTCCAGGTGGCGGAAAAACGCCATATCCCTGCGGTGGTGCTGGGGCTTACCCCGGCTATTGCAGGTTACGTCAGTCTGGCGGTCAAGCACACCATGTCGGTGGCGGAAAGCGCCACGGGCGTCAGTTTGTATAACCAGGGTTTCATCGACAGCTTTGTCGCGGCGCGCAGTTTTTATGCAGAAGGCATGTTTGCCCTCGGCCAGGGTTTTATTTATACCTGTATGGTGCTGGCGGGCATTACTTATTTTGTGATAGAAAAACGCTTTACCGTGGCCGCGCACTGGTGCGTCGCCGGCCTGTTGCTGTCATTGATCGGTTTCACCCACAGCTATATATTCACCGCCGGCGACGTAATCGGACAACTGGCATTACCGTTGCCGGTCTGGACCAAATGGACAACCGGCTACCTGGCCATGGCGATTGTGTTATATCTGGCTCCCTACTTTACCCGGAATAACACCAGTTAAAGGCGCTCTTAACCAACCACCCTTCTCAGTCTTGGTCGGGTATATTGGCCGCTGCTTTTGAGAAATTCTGCGGTGCTGGTTATGTCGCCCCTGACAGCCTTGGCCGCGCGCTCTCCATCTCCGGCTTTCAAGGCAGCGATAATCTCTTCGTGATGCCCGCCGTCCCAGAGGCGTCCGGGAGATGACAACGAATAATACGTGAACGGCCCGCACTGCAACCACAAACTCTCAATCATGGGCAGCAGTATGGTGGATTTTGAGTGGCGGTAGATGGCGAAGTGAAATTTGTAATTCTCGTTCAACAGGTCTTTTCTGTCCCTGCCCTGGCGAACCACCTCGTGCAGCTTCCTGTTAATACTCTCAACCCTGGCGACTAACCGCCTGGTGACATTGCTGCACGCGCGGCGAGTTGCTTCCATCTCAAGCTGGGTGCGCCAGTATATGATCTCGTCGAACTTCTTTTCGGTCATGGGCGGTATCATCACCCAGCGATTGGGCAATACTTCAAAGGCGCCTTCAGCAATAAGGCGGTTTACCGCGCCACGCACGGGGGTAAGACTGGTGCCCATCTGCTGCGCCACACTGCGCAGGCTGACTTTTTCACCGGGAGTGAAGGTCCCGACCATAATGCTTTGCCGCAGCTCCTGGTAAACCAGATCGTGGACCGCCTTGCGGTTATCGTTTGCTTTGCCGGCGCCAGACTTGGTTTGCGCTGCCATTCAGCTGCTCTTTTACAGACATTCGATGGATTCGGTACAGATTACGGTATATGACATCGATTTGTTACCGCATGTAGTGGTGATG
>JAPORZ010000252.1 GCA_026709915.1 Gammaproteobacteria bacterium | reverse complement strand
TTCTGACCGGTTCAGCGGGTCGGGAAGCGGTTGCACGCAAGGCACGCCGCGCAGGTAATGGCGCGCCCTTGCCAAGCGGTGTAACGCCGCGAGCGACCGCTTCCCGACCCGCCCGCAGGGAGCTAACCAGTGCCGCCAATACGGCGTTACAGCCCTTGTCAAGGGCGCGCCATTACCTGCGGGCTGCGCCTTGTCTTGGCAGCGCTGGTTAGCTCTGAACCGGTCAGAATTAAATGGAAAGAGTACTAGCGTCGATCTGTTCCTGCACCGCCCCGTCACGGGACCATCCGCCGGCCATCGCCTTGCCCAGTGCCCTGCTTATTGAGCCGTTGCCTTGACCCTGCCGTCGTTACCAGGCAGGGGCGATACCGCAGTCTTCGGCCAGGAAGCCCAGCAGGGTGCGGTAGAAATCCAGGTTATGCTGGTAGCTGAGGGTGTCCACCCGGTGGGCGGCGTCCACCAGCTTGAGGTATTTGTAGGGTTTGTTGCGCTGGTCCAGTTCCAGGGCGAACAGGTCGCTGTGTTTGATGGGCACGATCAGGTCGCGGTCGCCGTGTACCAGCAGCACGGGGATGTTTACGGCATCTATATGCTGTATCGGTGAGAGGCCGCCGCGCCATTTCTGGATGACGTCGCGGAAGCGGTAACTCCATTCTTCCTTGGCAATCAGCTCCATGCTGCTGACCCCGGCGCCGGCGATGGCGCAGCGGTAGATGTTGGGTTCGCGCATGGCGCCCACCATGGCCGAGTAACCACCGTAACTCCAGCCGAAGATAGCCATGCGTTGCGGGTCGGCGAGGCCTTGCTCGACCAGATAGTTCATGCCGTCGTCCACATCGTCCTGCATCTTGTAGCCCCACTGCTTGTTGCCGGCGGTGTAATACTCAAAGCCAAAGCCGGTGGAGCCGCGAAAGTTGGGTTGCAGCACGGCGTAGCCACGCGTGGCCAGCACCTGTGGCCATTCATCCCAGAACGATGAGTTCCAGTGCAGAGAGTCGCGGCTGCGCGGGCCGCCGTGCGGATGGGCAATGGCCGGATACGGCGGCTCGCCGCGGGTGGGCAGCGTCAGCACCGCGTTGAGCCTCATACCGTCGCGGGCTTCGTACCAGATCACCTTGCGCTCGCCCAGTTGTTCGGGCTCCAGCGTTGCCGCGCGGCCCAGCAGGCGGATGCGGGACTTGTCTTCCAGCAGGTAGTAGCGCCCCGGTTCGCGCGGCCCCATGGCGTGCACGATGATGTACTTGTCCTGCGCCGCCCGATCGTGGATTTTGTTGAAGTTGCCGGGTGGCAGCGCGGCGTCGATGGATTGCTGCAAGGCCGCCGCGTCGTCGTCGATATAGTGGATGCCGGGGGCGTCGCCGACATAGTAAAAGCCGACCAGTTGCGATGGTTCATCTCCGTCCACACAGGCCTGCGAGATGCAGGCGCGCACAATGTCGCCGGCGTCGTAGCGGTTGGTGGCGAACAGCAACTCCGGTTCGGCTTCAGGGCGTTCCATATCGAACAGGTAGATGCCTTCTGTGTCGCGGCCCCGGGCCCAGCGCACATAGGCCCGGTTATAATCCGGGGGTTCAAATCCCAGGAAGTCCACGTAGCGGTCTTCGTCCACATCCCAGGTCAGCCAGTCGGTCCAGTCGCTCCAGTCGCCGTCGCTGCCGGTGCGAAATTGCAGGGTGATGGTATTGTCGTTGCGGTTGATGCGGCCGCGCACCCGGGCGTTGCCGTCCTGGTCGAACTCGTAGCCGCCGTAATCCGCCGAATACTTGAACACCGGTTGCGGCTGGCCGTTGTTCACGTTCACCTTGAACACCTCGGCGCCGTTCTCCTCGGCGTTGAACCACTCTATCAACACCTGATCATCCTCTGCCGGCAAGCGGCTCACCACCCTGGGGCTGAACAGGCGTTGCACGTAGGTTTCAAAGGCAAAGCGAGCGATGTTGGACTTGCTCGGCAACTCCACCCAGCGCCCGCCGTCCAGACCCACGGACAGTAACTTCCAAGCGAAGGTCTTGACCTTGCCGGGGGCGCCGATGCCGGCGGAATTGTAGCCACTGCGTCGCCCCGGCACCTCCACCGGCTGGCGCGTGCGGATCAGCAGGCGTTCATCGTTGGCCCAGTTGACCCCGACGATGTCCATGTGCTTAGAGCCCAGGGTATAGGGGTCGCGCTCTAAACGCGCGGTCTCATACACATCCACCACGTAGTTTTGCCCGGGGCCGGGCAGGCGCATCACCGCCAGATGCTCGCCAGACGGGGACAGGTCCACATCGCGCACCAACGGGCGCACGGCAAATTCTTCCAGGGTGGGGGGTTCCGGCGCAGCGGCTGCTTGCAGTGACAGAGCACAAAAAATGCAGGCAGCAAGGATAGCAGGGGTCACCCCTCCTGTCGGGGCAGTAGGATAGAAGTTAGCGGGAACTGCTGTCACAACGAAGACAGATCATAACTGAACGACGCGAAAATCCTGCGATCGAACAGGCTGTAACCGGCGCCGAGCGGGATGTTATAGTCCACGTTCGTACCGGTGGACGGGCTGAAACTGCCCCATCCCACCACCGGTGGGGTCACATCGAACACGTTGCGCACGCCCACAATAAACTGGAAGCGCCGGTTCGGATCGCGATAGCGCACCGACAGGTTGTGGTAGAACCGGTCGTCGGCCTTGAACAGGTTGGTGACGCTGTCATCACCGGGCAATGCATACACCGGCTCTTCATCAGTGGCGCCGACATAGTCGGTGGTCCAGACAAAGGCAAAATCACGCCACCTGAACACTGCGTCCATCTCGCCGCGCCAGCTTGCATAGGCATGGCGCCCGGCGTAATTAACGGGTTTATCATCGCCCAGGCCATACTGGTAGGCAAGCAGGCGCGTGGCCAGGATATCCACGCTCAGGTCGCCGAAGGGGAATTCGCGATCGGCGCGCACGGTGATGTCATAACCGCGGGAACGCTCCACCGCAACGTTGATAAACGAGGAATTAACGCCGGTAAGCTCGCCGTTCGGGTTGCGGCTACCCACCAGCAAGCATTCTTCGGCGCTGAAATTCTGCGAATTATAACAACGCGCCAGGATGGAACCGGCGCTGAGCCTGGAGATAGAGTTCTTCAAGTCAATATCGTAGTAGTCCAGGGCTAAGCTGAGGTTCAGGCCCAGGGCCGGGAAGCGTCCGGCCAGGTCCGGCGTCAACACGAAGCCCAAAGTCCAGGAATCCGAGGTCTCTGCCTTCAGGTCGGCATTCCCGCCGCGCACCACCCGGATGCCGGAGGTGGAGGTATAGTCCGGCGGAATAACGCCTTGCTCTTCGAGCATGGCGCAGTTCTGGTAAATATTGCTGCCCGGGTCCAGGTCTTCCGCCGGGTCACGGAAGCGGTCACAGGGGTCGGCATCGGAGTTGACGAAGTCCGTCTGCCGAGCCAGGTTCAGGTGATACAGCGCCGGCGCCCGAAACGAGGTGCCCAGCGCAGTGCGCAGGCGTAGCGCCGGGTTCAGCGCGTAGTTGAATAACAGACGCCAGGTGGTATCGCTGCCGTAGGAACTGTAATGGGTGTAGCGAAACGAGCCGTTTACCGTGAGTTCCTCGGCCAGACTGAACTTGCCCAGCTTGAAGCCGGACAGTAACGGCGCCTCCACTTCCGTATAGCCTTCGATAATACGGTCGTCGCCGCGAGTGATGCCGGCGGCGGTGAAACCCCACTGGTTGTCCTCTATCGACGCGGCCGGCGGGCGGTCATTGAGGCTGCGACTGCGCCAGTCCATACCCAGCACTGCACGCGCCTCACCGGCCGGCAGGTCAAACAGTCGTCCTTCCAGCGACACCCCTGCGGTCCAGAGGTCGTAGCCGGTCTTCACCGCCACTTCTTCGCTGATATAGGCCGCCGCTTCGGGAGCGACATTGCCGTTGCGCAGCGTCTCCTCGTTGATCAGGTCCAACGGCACACAATCGGGATCAGGCCCTTCCGCCAGGATGCGATCTACCGTGAACTGTTCGAAGCTGGCCGCCCACAACAACTGGTCCGGGTCCAGCACACATTCCAGATTCCCGTCCGGCCCGACCGCGGCTGACAAAGCGCGCGCCACCTTGTCCTTAAGCCAGGTATCGTAACGCCACTCGCCGCGGCTCCAGGAATAACCACCGTCAACCACCCAGGAAAACTCACCCAGGCCGCCTTCCAGCACCAGCCGCAGCGCGCCGACATCATTTTGCACCTCTCGCACCGGGTTCAGCATGTTGTGGCTCATTACCACCGGCTGGGCGGTGCCGTTGAACAGTCCGAACGGATTGGTGGGGTTGTCGGGATGAACAAAGGGAAAGAACTGGCGGTGCCCGTTATTGACGGTGTCGTCGCGATGGGTGAAATAGAATTCATAGCTGGCGCTCACCGTCCCCAGTAACTTGCCCAGGTCGAAGTCCATGAGGCCGTCGCTGTACGCCTGGATGCGCCGGCGTTTCGGTATCATCTGCTCTTCGGCCCAGTTCAGGTCGTAGCGGTAGCCTTCCTCGGCAACTCGTGCGCCGTCCACCTCGCCAAACCTGCGCCAAGGCAGGCCAGTGCCGCCCAGGTTGGCCTCGGGGTCACGTATCAGGGTGAAGGGCGTGCCCACGCCGTATATGTCCACGAAACCATTAACCGCGCCGAAACAGCGCCCGTTGCGGGTGGGCGCATACACGGAAGGGTGTACGCCGCCATCAGTCAACGGCCGTTCATCACAATAGCTGTAGTCCTGTTCGTCCCGCCCCACCGGCCCCAAGGTGGAGAACTCCAGCGCGGCGTCGATGAAACCACGGTCCCAGGTCTTGCCGAATAAGCCGCTCACGCTGCCGT
Source organism: Gammaproteobacteria bacterium (assembly GCA_026709915.1). Lineage (GTDB taxonomy): Bacteria > Pseudomonadota > Gammaproteobacteria > Eutrophobiales > Eutrophobiaceae > JAAXHV01. The sequence goes on along the minus strand of JAPORZ010000252.1, from coordinate 2,687 downwards.
AATCCAGCTCATCCTGGTAGTAGCCTTCGATCACGAACTCATCGAAACGCTTGCGGGTGATGATGTTCACCACCCCGGCAATGGCATCGGCGCCATAGATGGAAGAAGCTCCGTCCTTGAGAATTTCAATACGGTCTATGGCTACGTCCGGGATGGAATTGAGGTCGATACTGTTGACCTGGCCGCGCGTGCCCGCCGGGGTAAAGCGCCGGCCGTTGACCAGGATCAAGGTGCGGCCCGGGTCGAGACTGCGCAACCCGAAGCTGTTCACACCGGGACCGCCGGACACCACGAAGCCGCTGAAAGAGTTGTCAACCTGCACGCCGGAAGCCAGGGCGCTGGATTGCAGCACTTCCGCGGTATTGGACATGCCCGCTAGCGCCGCGCCCTCCTGGGTGATGACCGTCAGCGGCAGCGCCGTGGAAAACGTGTCGCGGCGGATGCGCGAGCCGGTAACGATGATTTCTTCGGTAGGCGCCGGCACGGACGGCCGCGCCGCCTTGGAGGCTGTGCGCGCGTCAGGGTCGGCCGTTGCCGTTTTGTCTTGCCCAGCATCTTGCTCACCGTCTTGCTCGGCATCTTGCTCATCGTCTTGCTCATCGTCTTGTTGCGCGTCGGTGCCGTCATCCTGCCTTGGTGCTTGCTGGTTTGGCGCTTGCCGGCCTGCCGTCTCCTGTTGTTCGTCGTCGGTCTGGGCCAGGACCGGGGCGCCGGACAAAGCCAGGGCAGCAAAACACAAAAAGAACAGGAGGGCGCCTCTGAAAATGCCATGGAGGGCATTTTCAGAGGTTGCCAGGAGAAAAGTTGATCTCAACATGCTTGCACAACCTCGTAATTCGCTACTCTTTCCATTACGAGGCACCGGCCAGCCGCAGGCCCAGCTCGCGCAACTGTGCGGGCGCGGCGGGCGCGGGCGCGGCGGTAAGCAGGCAACTGGCGGTTTGGGTCTTGGGAAAGGCAATCACGTCGCGGATGCCGCGGGCCCCGGCCATGATCATAACGATGCGGTCCAGCCCCATGGCGATGCCGCCGTGCGGCGGGCAGCCGTAAGACAGGGCGTCGAGCAGGAACCCGAACTTGTCCCGGGCCTGTTGCTCGTCGATGCCAAGCAGTTCCAGCACCTGTAGTTGCAGGGCCGAATCATGGATGCGAATGGAACCGCCGCCCAGTTCCATGCCGTTCAGCACCAGATCATAGGCGCGCGCCAGACTGTCATGCAGGCCGGTGTCCCCTGGCGTTTGCTGGGGCGCGGTAAACGGGTGGTGCAGCGAATCCCAGCGGCGCTCCGGTTCGTTGTACTCGAACAGCGGAAAATCCACCACCCACAGCGGTGCCCAGTCGCCTTGCAGCAGGCCCAGGTCCTCGCCCAGCTTCACACGCAGCGCCGCCAGCGAGTCATTGACGATGCGCGCCTTGTCGGCGCCGAAAAATATCAGGTCGCCACTTTGTGCCTGTACGCGTTGCAGCACTGCCTGCACCGTCGCTTCGGGCAGGAATTTCAGGATCGGCGACTGCAACCCGGCGTGGCCCTGCTCTGAGTCGTTGACCTTAATGTAGGCCAGCCCCTTGGCGCCGTATTTGCCGACGTAGGCGGTGTAGTCGTCGATGGCCTTGCGGGTCAGCGCAGTGCCGCCGGGCAGGCGCAGCGCGGCGACGCGGCCGTTGGCCTGGTTAGCCGGGCCGGAAAACACCTTGAACTCCACCTGTTGCATCAGGTCGCCCACCTCCACCAGTTCCAGTGGGTTGCGCAGGTCCGGCCGGTCGCTGCCGTAGCGCTGCATGGCTTCCCGGTAGCTCAGGCGCGGGAAGGGATCTGCCAGTTCGATGCCTTTTACCTGCTTGAACAGGGTGCGGATCATGTCTTCTGTCAACGCGGTGATGTCATCCTCGGTCACAAACGACAGCTCCATGTCGAGCTGGGTGAACTCCGGTTGCCGGTCGGCGCGCAAGTCCTCGTCGCGGAAGCAGCGCACGATCTGGTAGTAGCGTTCCAGCCCCGACATCATCAGCAATTGCTTGAACAGCTGCGGCGACTGTGGCAAGGCAAAAAAGGCGCCGCGCTGGGTGCGACTCGGCACCAGGTAATCGCGCGCTCCCTCCGGGGTGGCCCGGGTCAGCACCGGGGTTTCGATATCGAGAAAGCCCTTGTCATCCAGGTAGGCGCGCAGGGAGCGGGTCACCCGGCTGCGTAGTTTGATGTTGTCCTGCATGGCCTCCCGGCGCAGGTCCACATAGCGGTAACGCAGGCGGATATCATCGTTGACGTTCTCATCGTCCAGTTGGAACGGCGGGGTCTGCGCCGGGTTCAGCACCTCCAGCGTGTGACCCAGCACTTCCACTGCGCCGGTCGGCAGGTTCGGGTTGAGCGTGCCGTCCGGGCGCGGCCGCACGCGGCCGGTCACGCGCACCACGTATTCGTTTCTGAGCGTCTCGGCCACGGCAAAAGGCGCGGCGCGGTCGGGGTCATAGACCACCTGCGCCAGCCCCTCGCGGTCGCGCAGGTCGATGAATATCACCCCGCCGTGGTCGCGGCGCCGGTGCACCCAGCCGCACAAGGCGACTTCTGCACCGACCATGTCGGCGTGCAACTGCCCGCAATAGTGGCTACGCATAAGTGACTTTATCCGCAAATGACCGCAAGGAGGGCAGACATCAAAGGGTGGCAGGGCCCGCTACGGATTGAGCTA
>JAPORZ010000064.1 GCA_026709915.1 Gammaproteobacteria bacterium | reverse complement strand
GGTCTGCGGTCTGCGGTCTGCGGTCTGCGGTCTGCGGTCTGCGGTCTGCGGTTAACATTGTCTTACTTGTACTATGCTTTGTCAAGCTTTTTTTTGCTTTTTTATGATATTTTTCAATAAAATAGCGGGGTTTTATGGGGTTCCTGACGAGGCAGCCCCTCGCCCCATGAAGTCCATACTGCACCGTTCTAATCCTTTCGTCAACACCCTATCCGAGAATTTTCCGATAATTTTTTGCTATCCGCTACTCTACTATCGGTTGTTAGGAGGGTTCAACTACAGGGTGAGAGTGAGAGGTTTGCGGTTGAGCTCACCGATGGGTTCATAGCGCTCGGGGTTGTTGATCAGGATGCCTACAGGGGGCGTCCCAAGGATAGACGCATCACAAAATCAGACGTTGTAAAACATGCATTATAATGCTATTTTTGCAACATGATAATCCGTCATATTCACCAGTCCGTTGAGCAACTGTTGTCCGAACAGGCAGCCGTCGCACTGCTTGGTTCGCGTCAGGTTGGCAAAACCACCCTGGCTCAACAGATAGCAAAAACCCGTGCTTCTATTTATTTTGACCTGGAAAATCCCGAGACCATACCGCTCTTCGACAACCCGCGCGCGACTCTCTCCCGCCATGCCGATAAACTGGTTATCCTGGATGAAATTCAACGCGTCCCGAATCTGTTCGAATCGATCCGCGGCTTAATCGATTCCTACCGCCAGGAAGGGCGCGGTATCGGCAAGTTTCTGCTGCTCGGCTCAGCATCCATCGACCTGCTGCGCCAAACCTCAGAATCGTTGGCAGGGCGCATCGGTTACCGTGAGCTGGGGCCATTAAACCTGCTGGAAACCCATGCCGCAGGCAGCGCCGAACCGGTGGACCGGCTCTGGCTGCGGGGTGGTTTTCCCAACGCGTTCCTGGCGAAGTCCGACCGGTCGAGCATGACCTGGCGCAGGGATTTTATTCGTACCTATCTGGAACGGGACATTCCCGGGTTTGATGCCCGGGTGCCGGCAGCAACGCTCAGACGCTTCTGGACCATGCTTGCACACCACCAGGGTGGTCTTCTGAATATGTCCGGGTTGGCGGCAGCATTGGCTATCGACACCCGAACCCTTAACCGCTACCTGGATTTGCTTGTTGATCTGCTGCTCATCAGGCGCTTACAACCCTGGAGCGGTAATATCAGGAAACGACTGGTACGCGCACCGAAAGTGTACCTGCGCGACAGCGGCATTGTACACAGCCTGCTTAATCTCGGCTCCCTTGAAGAGGTGCTGGGTCATCCGGTAGCAGGCATGAGTTGGGAAGGCTTTGTGATTGAAAACATTATGGCCGCAGCGCCCGATTGGGTGCAACCTTTCTTCTATCGCACGGCAAGAGGCGCAGAAATTGACCTGGTGCTGGAATTTACTCCCGATCAGCGCTGGGCAATCGAAATAAAGCGCGCATTGTCACAACCAAAACCGTCCGCCGGTTTTCATAACGGCAGCGAAGACATCAAGGCACAACGACGCCTGGTGATTTATCCCGGCAAGCATAGTTTTTTGCAAGGCAGCCAGATAGAGACAATGCCCTTGCAGACGTTAATGGAAGAGTTGAGCAGGATGGGCGATTAGATCAAAATAACGGCTCACACAGGGCTGTTTCAGGTCTCTAACGCGGGATTAGGGGTAATAAAGTGGCATTGCATTACCCTACCCCCATCAGGTTGCAAAGTTTGACGTCATGTGCCGGGCGTCTTTTCTGGTTGACGCTACTTCACAGCGGACTTTCCAGCGCTATCGTCTCGGCCCGGTCGGGGCCGGTGGAGATCAGGGCGATGGGCACGCCGGAGAGTTCTGCTATGCGATCCAGGTAGCGTTTGGCGTTGGCCGGCAGGGCGGCATAGTCCTGCACGCCGCGGGTGGTACCCTGCCAGCCGGGTAATTCCTCATAGACCGGGGCGCAGTCGGCGGTGACGTGGGTGGGCGCCGTGGACTCGGCGCTGCCGTCAGTCTGGTAGGCATGGCATATTTTTATGGTATTAAAGCCATCCAACACGTCCAGTTTGGTGATGCACAGGCCGGACAGGCCGTTCAGTTGCGCGGCGCGCCTCAAGGCTACCGCGTCAAACCAGCCGCAGCGGCGCGGGCGCCCCGTGGTGGCGCCGAATTCCTGGCCTTTTTCCCGCAACCGGGCGCCGTGCGGGCCGGTCAGTTCGGTCGGGAACGGGCCGGAACCGACCCGGGTGGTGTAAGCCTTGGTGATCCCCAGGACGTAGTCAAACAGGCCGGGCGCAAAGCCGGAACCAGTGGCGGCGTTGCCGGTGGTGGTATTGGAGGACGTGACAAACGGATAGGTGCCGTGATCCACATCCAGCAACGTGCCTTGTGCGCCTTCAAACAACAGGTTGCCGCCCTGTGCCCGTAGCTCGTACAGCATGGCGCTGACATCCGCCGTCAGCGGGGCCACTTGCGCGGCAAGTTCCAGCAACTCATCCCGGGCCTGGATATAATCCACGGCGCCGGCCTGATAATAGTGCTTGAGGATAAAATTATGATATTCCAGCAGGTCTTGCAGTTTATCCTGGAAATCGTCGGGATTGTTCAAATCGCCGACCCGCAATGCCCGTCTGGCTACCTTGTCCTCGTAGGCGGGGCCGATGCCGCGTCCCGTGGTGCCCAGCGCGGCCTTGCCGCGAGCATCCTCGCGCGCGTGGTCGAGCAGGATATGATGCGGCAACAACAGCACACAGGCGGCGCTGATATGCAGCTTGCCCCGTACCTCGATCCCCCTGTTTTCGAGCATGGCGATCTCATCGAGCAGGGCCCGCAGTGACAACACCACACCGTTACCGATGAAACAGCGCACGCCCTGGTGCAGAATGCCGGACGGGATCAAGTGCAAAATTGTCTGCTCGCCGTCGATGACCAGCGTATGGCCGGCATTGTGGCCGCCCTGGAAGCGCACCACGCCTTGTACTTTTTCGGCCAGCAAATCGACGATCTTGCCCTTGCCTTCATCGCCCCACTGGGCGCCGACGACGACGATGCTGCGACTCATTGGCAATACCTGACCTGCCAGCGCCCGGCTTCCAGCACGAGCTCACGGTCGCACGCCGCCGCGCCTTCATCCCCCGGCAGCCGGTAGATCACGGTCTCACCCTGTGCGCGCAGACTCTCCACCAGTTCATGGAGGCCGGGCGCATCGGCAACAGGCGCGGCAATAGCTTTTTGCGGCGCCGGCGCCGGGGGCGCCAACTCAAACAGTTTCAGTGCGTCCGTGCTGAAACCAGTGGCAACCCGCGCCCGCCCGAATGCTGCGCACACACCATCATAGCGCCCGCCGAAGGCGATGCCCTCGCTTTGTCCCGGCACATAGGCGGCGAATGTCATGCCGGTATGGTAGTGGTAACCCTGAAATTCGGTCACGTCAAAATACAGCGGCGGCTTGCTGACCTGGCGCGCGGTAAGTTGCGCAATCTGCTCCAGTTCGTCCACATAGCCGCACAGGGTTTCACCGCAAGGTTTAAGGATGGCTTTTACATCTTCCAGTATGCCGGCGTCCCCTTCGATCTCCATCAGACTGAGCAAGGCGGCGGCACACTCATTGTTCAGGTCCCATTCGTTTAACATAGCCCGCAGTTCATCCGTGGCCTTTCTTTGCACGCAACTGAATAATCGGGTTTCCCGGTCCGGGTCCAGTTGCATGGGTTTGGTCAAGCCGCGCAGGATGCCGACATGGCCGACATCGACATGAATCTCCCGCAGGCCGGCAAGTTGCAAGGTCTTGAGCAGCAGCGCCAGGATCTCCGCGTCGCTTTCAATACCCTTGTACCCGTATAATTCCGCGCCCACTTGCAGCAGCGCCCGGGCGCCGCCCGGGCCGCCCGGCAGAGTGCGCAGCACCGGGCCGATATAACACAGCCGGCTGGGCCCGCTGCGCTTGAGGTGATGCACTTCGATACGCGCCACTTGCGGCGTGGTATCGGCGCGCAGGCCCATCAGCTTGCCGCTTAACTGGTCGATGACCTTGAAGGTCTGCAACTCCAGCTCGTCATCGCTGCCGGGGAACAAGGTATCGAGGTATTCAAGCAAGGGCGGGGTGACCAGCTCATAGCCCCAGGCGGCAAACTGATCAGTGATACGGCGACACAGGGCATCGAGCTGCGCGGCCCGGGGCGGCAACACCGCCTCGATGCCTTCCGGCAACAGCCATTTATTTCCGGCGCGCATGTCAGGCCGACCTGCGCCTCAGCGCACGAGGTATAACAGCGCCACACCCAGCAGCATACTGCTCACCCCGATGAAGCGCAGGCTGTTGTTGTCCAGTTGCGAAGCCGCCAGGAACATGCGTTTAATCCAGTTGGGATGCAAAAACGGCATGAGCCCCTCCAGGATGAAGACCAGCGCAATAGCGCTCAGCAATTCCGTCCACATGGCGGCTGCTCCATGCCGGGCGCGCCCGGTCAGTCACCCTGGGGATTATTGAAATATTTGAAAAAATCAGAATCCGGTTCGAGCAGCAGAATGTCGCTGTTGTTGCTGAAGCTGGTGCGGTAGGCGTTCAGACTGCGATAGAGCGTGTAAAACCCCTCATTTTTCCCGTACGCGCCGGCGTAGATCTGCGTGGCGCGGGCGTCGCCCTCACCACGTGCGGTCTCTGCGTCCTTGTACGCATTGGCCAGGATGATTTCCCGTTCCCGATCGGCATTGGCGCGAATTCTCTCGGCCGCCTCTTCCCCCCGCGCGCGGAAGTCTTTGGCGACCCGGGTGCGCTCGGCGCGCATGCGGTCGTACACCGATTCACTCACGTCTTCAGGCAGATCGATGCGCTTGGTCCTGACGTCGGCAATGGTGATGCCCAGCTCATCCTGCAACTGCTCCGTGGTGCTCTCAACCACATCCAGGATCTCGCCACGCTCTCCGGCCACGACTTCCTGCACCGTGCGTTTACCGAACTCGTCACGCAAGGCGCGGTTGATACGCTGCCCGAGCAGGCCGTTGGCGTAATCAATATCGCCCCCGCGCGTGGCCACGTAAAACTTCTCAACATCGGAAATGCGCCATTTTGCGTAGTAGTCAACAATCAGGTCCTTTTTCTCCACGGTAAGGAAACGCTGCGGTTCCTGGTCCAGGTTCAGCAGGCGTTTCTCGAATTTCTTCACGGTGTTGACGATGGGGATCATGACATGCAACCCCGGTTCGTAGTCAGACCGCTGGATTTCCCGGAACTGGAACACAATGGCCTGCTCGTACTCCTGCACCCTGAACAGTGAGAAATAAGCGACTATGCCCAGCAGGGCAATGGGTATAACAATTCTCAGTATGGTCATCTCGCTCCTCGCACTCGGTTTGCTGCGCGCTCGGCAATATCTCTTGCCGTCTGGGCCGCGGCGCCGTCGTTGTTAAGTTCCCTGGGCAGGTTCAAAGAGCCGGAACTGCGTGGCTGCATCAGCTTGTCCAACGGCAGGTACATCAGGCTGTTGCTGCCCTCTGCGTCCAGCAACACCTTGTTGGTGCCCGACAGTACCGCCTCAATGGATTCCAGGTACAGGCGTTTGCGGGTGATTTCCGGCGCCTGTTCGTATTCGGCCAGCAGTTGCTCAAAACGGGCCGCGTCACCTTCGGACCTGGCGATGACCGATGCCTTGTAGGCATTTGCCTCCTCACGTACCCGCGCCGCGGCGCCGCGCGCCCTGGGCAGGATGTCGTTACGATAGGCCTCCGCCTCATTGACTAAGCGCTGCTCATCCTCCCGGGCCTTGATGGCGTCATCAAATGCCGCCTTGACCTGTTCCGGCGGCTTGGCCGGCTGCATTTCTACAGTGACGATAAGAATGCCAGCCTGATAGTCATCATTCAGGATTCTCTGCATGAGTTCCTGCTGGGTCTGCGCAATCTCACTGCGTCCTTCGGTCAGCACGTAATCCAGCACACTCTGGCCGATGATGGCGCGTACCGCGCTCTCCGCCACCTGGCGCAGGGTCAAGGCCGGGTCCTTGACGTTGAAGATGAAGCTCGCCGGGTCGTTGATGCGCCACTGCACTGCGACTTCCACATCCACAATGTTTTCGTCCTGGGTCAACATGGCGGCCTTATGCGTGATGGAACGCACCTGGCCGACATTGACGATGACCACACGGTCGATGACACTGGGGAAAGTAAAATTCAGACCCGGTTGCAGGATTCTCTCATAATTCCCGAAACGCATCACCACGCCGCGTTCCTGCTGGTCCACCAGGTAGGTGATGTCCACCAACAGCAACAGCACCAGAACGATGACCGCGATCAGCCAGGTGAAGGGAAAGCCACCACCGCCTTTTTCGGATTTGGATTTGGAGGACTTAGGAGACTTGCCGCCAAACAAGCTCCCAAAACCTTCCTGCATTTTGCGCACAATGTCATCCAGGTCAGGCGGACCGTCCCCTCCCCGACCCCGGTTGCCCCAAGGGTCCTGCCCCTTGTTGTCCGGCGGTTCATTCCAGGCCATACGATTTACCTCAGGTAGTCAAAAAAACCGGCATAGTCTATCACAAGATTCAAGCGTGTGCCGCAGAAACCAACGCCTGTCGGAGCAGGCGCTTTAACTCCGGGAGGCCGGCGCCGGTGCGGGCTGAGACCCAGGCGCGGGCACTGGCGCCATCAATGCCGTTGTGCGCGCCCGCTGCCGGCGCGTCGTTGCTTATGCCGTTTTCCACCAGATCGGTTTTGTTAAACACCAGCACCTGCGGGATGGAAGTCGCGTCCAGCGCCGCTATCACCTGGTTCACTTCGTCGATGCGCGCGTGGTGATCATCATTTATATCAACCACATGCAACAATAAATTCGCGCTTTTTATTTCATCCAGCGTAGCATGAAACGAGGCCACCAGGTCGTGTGGGATATGGCGGATGAATCCTACCGTATCGCTCAATAATACCGACAGGTCAGTAGCGACCCGGGCTTTCCTGATGGTGGGGTCCAGAGTGGCAAACAGCTTGTCGGCACAATATACATCAGCGCCGGTCAAGCGGTTGAATAAGGTGGATTTGCCAGCGTTGGTATAACCTACCAAAGAGACTACGGGAATCCGGTTGCGTTGACGCAGTCGGCGCCCTTGCTCGCGGCGGCTTTTCACCTTATCGAGCCGGGCGCGGATCGTTTTGATGCGCTTGCCGATCAGGCGCCGGTCTGTCTCCAGCTGGGTTTCACCGGGCCCCCTCAGCCCAATGCCGCCTTTCTGCCGCTCCAGGTGCGACCAGCCGCGCACCAGCCGCGTGGACAAGTGCTGCAACTGCGCCAGTTCCACCTGCAACTTGCCCTCGTAAGTTCTGGCGCGCTGAGAGAAAATATCCAGGATCAGCCCGACCCGATCCAACACCCGACAATGTATCTCCCGCTCTAAGTTGCGTTCCTGGGCTGGCGATAGGCCATGATTGAAGATCACGATACCCGCGTCATGCAAAGCGGCGGCTTGCTTTACCTGCTCCATTTTGCCGGAACCGATGAAAAAGCGGGCATCCGGACGAGCGCGGCTGCCGGTAATCGTCTCGACAGGCAGCAACCCGGAAGATTCCGTCAACTGCACAAACTCGCGCAGCTCCTCGTTATAACGCGGATTTTGAAAATTGATATGAACAAGAACGGCGTGCGGCATCCGTTAAG
>JAPORZ010000080.1:5929-7675 GCA_026709915.1 Gammaproteobacteria bacterium | reverse complement strand
CCCCCTGTATCCGGGCAGCCTATGGCCGGTTACCGGTAAACAGGCACTACCAACCCGCAAAACGGCACACACAGGTCTGTTTCAAATCTCTAACGCGGAATTTGGGCAGTAAATCAGCCTTGCAGATGGCGAATGTTTCGGCATTGATTTCCTGGCCGTACAAGTGTGTGGAAACCTGCTTGCCGCGGGCGGCGGCAAGTTCCTGCAAGGTTTCCTCGGCTACGGTGAGCATACCGCCCGTGCCGCAGGCGCCGTCGTAGAGCAGGTAGGTGCCGGACTCGAGCCGGTCGGCAACGGGCAGGAACACGAGTTTCGCCATCAACCGCACCGCGTCGCGCGGTGTCCAGTGCTCACCTGCCTCCTCGTTGTTTTCTTCGTTGAAGCGGCGCACCAGTTCTTCGAAGATCGTACCCATGCCATGGTTGTCCAGCCCGGCACGTAGCACGACGCCATGCGTATCCCTCACGGGGTGGGGACTCAGGTTGATCTCCGGGGCGGTGAGTTTCTCTATCAGCGTGCCGAGAGCGTCTGCTTGTGCCAGACGCGGCACCTGGTTACGGAACTCAAAGCTGTTGAGAATATCCTGCACATTGGGCGAGAAGCCGTCGAGCCAGGCCTCAAAATCGGCTTTGAGTTGCTGTGGATTGGCGCGGGCGCGTAGATCGCGCAGGGTGAATGGGGAAACGTTATAGAAGGTCTGACCCGCGGTCTGACGCAGGGCGGCGTCCTGTTCGATCACGCCGGCTGCATCGAGCGAGGACTTCATGTCGAGCACGGCCTGTTTGTTTTCTTCCAGCACGGCATCGAGCCGTCGCATCACGGTCATGGGCAGGATCACGTCCCGGTACTTGCCGCGCACGTACAGGTCGCGCAGGACGTCGTCTGCGATACCCCAGATATAGTTGGTAATCCAGTTCAGGTCGGCGTTGTGCAATTTATAATCATCCTGTGCAGTGGTTGCTATTATAATAGCACTGGCATTTTTGAACTAAACACGCAGGCCATCAACCATGAACAAAACAACCAATCTTTCCCTTATTTTCATGCTGCTCGTCAGCGCTATGGCAGCGCCGGCGGCGGCTGATGAAGCGGCTGCCGTGGAGTACCTTAATTCCGGCGAGGTGTTCCCAACTGGCATTCCCCTGTCCGAGGCAGTGCGGGTCGGTGATACGCTGTACCTGTCTGGTCAGATTGGCATTGTGCCCGGCACCATGGGCCTTGCGCCCGGCGGATTGGAGAGAGAGACCAGGCAGACCATGGAGAACATCAAAACGACCCTTAAGGCGCACGGCTATGCCATGAATAACCTCGTCAAGTGCCTGGTCATGTTGGCCGATATATCTCAATGGTCAATGTTTAATGAGGTCTATGAGACGTATTTCGACGAGCCCTATCCGGCTCGGAGCGCGTTCGGCGCCAACGGCCTCGCCATCGGCGCGCAGGTGGAAGTCGAATGTATCGCCATCAGGGAATAAAGCATAAAATGGCATCAATCAGATGAGAAACAAATATGCTCAATCTTGAACCTTTCTGGTTGCCGTACACGGCCAATCGCGCCTTCAAGAGTGCGCCGCGCATCATCGAGTCGGCGGCGGGTTGTCATTACCGTACCCATGATGGTCGCACCGTACTGGACTCCTTTTCCGGGTTGTGGACCAGTGGCTTGGGGCATTGCCATCCGCACATCGTCAAGGCGGTGCAGGAGCAGGTGGCCCGGCTGGATTATGCCGCCGCGTTTCAGGTGTC
>JAPORZ010000080.1:0-5151 GCA_026709915.1 Gammaproteobacteria bacterium | reverse complement strand
GAAGATATCGGCGAAGATATCGGCGTTAGGGCAGCCCGGCTGGAGCCGTTATTTGCACAGGCCATCCATGCCTTGCGCGAGGCCCCGCACGTTATTGACATTCGCAATTTCGGCCTGATGGGCGCCATTGAACTGGCCCCGCGCCCCGGCGCTCCGGGCGTGCGCGGCATGGAGGCGCATGTGCGCTGTTTTGAACAGGGGTTGATGATACGCCACAGCATGGACACCCTTGCGTTCGCGCCCTTTTTGACGTTCACGCAGGCGCAGCTGGATCAGACTTTCGATACGGTGCGCAAAGTCCTCAACACCGTTGATTAAAGGCGCATGGCGATGCGTTGTCTCTGAAAAGTAATCTCTAAAAATGCCCTCCGTGGCATTTTCCAGCTTTCCTCAAGGCTTAGCCAAGCGCCTGCTCCGCTGCCCGCGCGCCTTCTTCCGCAGCCGTGTTCCAGAGCTGGGCGCCGGTCAGTTCGGAATGGCCGAAGGAGATGCGGCCGTGGGGTTCGCGGATCACGTCGCTGGCGGACAGTTCGCCGTGTTTGCCAAAATAGAACCCGGGTGGAGACACCACATAGGCATGCCCCCAGCGGTTGGAGATGATGCCGGCGATGTCGCGTTTGGCATCGAAGCCGTAGCCGGCAAACATCTTCGTGAACTGCTCCCGCACGCCCCGTTCCACCTCGGCGTAGGGCAGGGCGAATAACTGCATACGCGCGGTCGTCGCCTGCTGCGGCATGGGAATGCCAGGGTTGCAGAACGAGTTGTACATGGTCAGCACCGTGGGCTTGGATGGGTCCAGCGGCATCGGCTCCTTGCCGTCGATCAGCATTTGCCGGCGCAGGCTGAAGAACCAGCCATAACCTTCGAACCAGCGCACCGCGCTGGCGCCGAGTTTTTCCAGGAACTTCCAGTTGCGCAACGCCACGTTGATGGTGTGCATGGGGGCATGGTGGAACGTGGCCATGGCGGCTTGGTATTCCGGCGGCAAGTCCTTGCAGACCAGCCGGTTTACCCACTGGCCGCTGGCCATGACGACCTTCTTCGCCCTGACCTTGTGCAGTTTGCCGCCCTGGTAATAGATTACGGACACGCTGCTGGCCGAATGTGGCGAGCCGTCGTGCATGACGCCGGCCACGGTGGCGGACAGACGCATGCGGGTCGGCTGGTTGGGCCGGTCCAGCTCGTTCCAGTTGAGGTCGTTGAACAGTACTGCGGACAGGGAATTATCGCCCTTGATGGCGTCGGGGATCATGGCCTTGACGAAGTGTCTGGCGATACCGGTGTTGCCGCCCGGGAAACTGGCCAGGTAAACGTAGTCGGACGGATCTTCCAGGCCGGCAAAGCGCTTGTAGGAGACGACCCCGGGTTGCACAAACTCATACGCGGAGTAGGCGGAGATGACGTCCGCGCCCAGGCCGCAACCCATGGCCGCAGTTTGCGGGTTGAGATACGGGGTAACGTCTTTGGAAACGCCTACGTAGCGGGTCAGAAATTCCTCGTAGGTCATGGTGTCCAGCCAGTGGTGCCAGTCATCCTTGCGGTACGGCACATCCTTGTACAAGTCCAGCTGTAACATTTCCCGCTTCAAGTCAGCCGCTATCGGCGCCTCCTTAAAGCCGCTGTTCCAGGGGTTCAGCACCATGCCGTGGTTATCGTAGTAATAGGCCTGATCGGCGTGGTCCCAGGCGATGTGCATGGGGCTGTACACGTCGCGCGGGATGTTCATGTCCTTGCCCAGGTTTTTGGCGGCCTGGTATTTGAACTCCTGCGGCAGGCCCAGCTTGTCCCAGTATTCATGGTGCCAGCCGATGGGCTTGGTGCGGTTGGGCGGGAACACGCTGCCATTCGAGCCTTGGGGCCCCCACAGGTGCACGCCGTCCACCTCAAATTCGTTCTGTTTGGCCTCGCCGCCGAATATGGCGTGGTTGTCCAGGATCAATACTGATGCCTGCGGCCGGTCTTCATGGTAACGGTACGCCGCGGACAGCCCGGAAAAGCCGCCGCCGACCACTACCAGGTCATACATCTCGCCGGAATCCACGGCGTCCTTGAAGGCTTTTTCAAAGGTACCATTGCGGATACCGTGACCGTCGTTCATCACCTCATGGGTATTGCCGTTGGCTGTGCGGTAATCGCCGATACCACCGGGCCCGGTCCAGTCCGGGCCGACCCCGGTCAGGGGAATGTCCAGCGTCTGCGCACCGGCGCCGCGCATCAGGCCGGGCGCATTGGCGTACAACAATCCGGCGCCGGTTCCCAGCAAGGCGCTGCCGATAAAATCCCGGCGGGTAATGTCGGCGTCGAAGCCGAGCAGCTTGTCTTCACGGGTGTTGCGCGGTTTTGTCATTATGACCACCTTGGGAGCAGAAAAGTTGTTGGTTGTGCTGGCAGTCTAACATCAGGAAGCAGTATTTTCCAACACGAAATGAGCCTGAAGACGGGCGTTTTTTTACCCGCAGAATGATGGTATGATAACCCCATAATTACTACTGCATAGTGACTGCCATCGATCCCTCGCTACCCCCAGAACCATCTCTTGACACAAAAATTTTCCTGCCGACGTTTATCCTGGTAATTGCCATCGGCGTGTTGCTGGTGCTGATGCCAGCGCCGGCGGAGCGGTTGCTTGGCAGTGCGTTGCGAGTGGTGACCGGGAATTTTGGCTGGCTGTACCTGCTCGCTGGCGTTGCCTGTGTGGCGGCGCTGGTGTGGCTGGCGTGCAGTCGCTACGGGCGGGTCGTGTTGGGCGCGCCCGGTGAGCCTCCTGAGTTTTCCACGCCCAGCTGGCTTGCCATGATGTTTACCGCAGGTATCGGCATCGGCGTTACCAACTGGGCGTTTGTCGAGCCCATCTACTATTACCACCTACCTCCGTTCGGTATCGAAACCGGCACCGCACAAGCTGCGGAGTGGGCGCACCTGTATGGCCAGTTTCACTGGTCGGTCATTCCCTGGGCGATGTATGCGTTGGCGGGGTTGCCGATCGCCTATTCGCTGCATGTGCGTAGGCAGCCGTTCTGCCGCCTCAGTACCGCCAGCGCCGGTGTGCTGAGTGGCAAAAACGGGGAACGCATCGGCATCGTCATTGACATTATCGTTGTTCTGGCTGTGATCGGTGGCGTCAGCACCAGCCTGGGCCTGGGTCTGCCATTGGTCTCCGCACTCGTCGCCCGGTGTTTTGCTCTGCAAGACACGTTTGGGCTGCAACTCGGCGTGCTTGCGATCTGGACTGCGGTCTTTACCACCAGTGTGTACCTGGGTTTGGAGAAAGGTATCCGCGTGCTGGCTGATTTGAACGCGGTGCTGGCCATCGGGTTCTTGTTGTTCGTGCTGGTGGTGGGACCGACCCTGTTTATCCTTAATATCTCCACCAACAGCCTGGGCCTGATGCTGGATAACCTGTTGCGCATGAGTTTCTGGACCGACCCGGTAACAAAAGGCGGCTTCCCGGAGGACTGGACGGTATTTTACTGGGGCTGGTGGATCGCCTATGCGCCCATGGTCGGTTTGTTTGTCGGGCGCATTTCCAAAGGGCGCACCATCAGGGAGATGATCATCGGGCCGGTGGTGTGGGGGAGCCTGGGCTGCATGGCTTTTTTTGCGTGCGCGGGGGGTTATTCCCTGCACCTGGAATTGAACGGTACGCTGGATATTTTCACGCGCTTGAATGAAGCGGGCATCCCGGCCGCGGTCGTTGCTGTGGTCGGTAGCCTGCCCGGCGGGACGTTGACCCTGTTTGTCTTCACGGTGCTGTGCATTGTTTTCCTTGCCACGACCCTGGATTCCACCGCCTACGTGCTGTCTGGCATCAGTACCAAAAACCTGGGTGGCGACAAGCAACCGCCGCGCTGGAACCGGTTTGCCTGGGCATTTGCCCTGGCCGTCATCACGGTCGGGTTGATCGGCGCCGGCGGACTGCGCACCGTACAGACCTCAACGGTGGTCGCCGCATTGCCCTTGTTCCCGGTGTTGGTTATTCTGTTCCTGTCCTTGTTGAAGTGGCTGCGCAAGGACTTCGGTGAAACCTTAAGGCCGGCGAACTATGCGCTGCGGCACCTGCCGGACGGCGCCACGGAGGTGCGTGAAGTCTGACCACGAGGCGACCGCGGCGCTGGCAAGTGCAAAAGCAAGGGTAACGAAGCGGGAATACGGTGATCATCTCCCATAAGCACAGGTTCATCTTCTTTGCCGTTCCCAGGACTGCCACCCATGCCCTGCGACAGGCGTTACGGCCGTGCCTGGCGGCGGATGACTGGGAGCAGCAGGCGTTGTTCGGCAAACAGACCATCCCGGTCCCGGGTATCGACGCCATCGGGCATGGCCATGTTTCCTTTCGGCAGTTGCGGGCGCAGCTGCCGGCGCAGAGCTGGGCGTCCTACTTCAAGTTCGGCTTCGTGCGCAATCCGTTCGACCGCTTTGTCTCCACCTGTTTTTTCCTGAACCGCCGCAACCCGGCATTTATCGGACATGAGGTCGAGTTCATGCGTCAGGCCATTGCCAAACCGCGTTTTCGCCAGCGTATCCTGGCATTGCCGCAATACCGGTTGCTTAGCGATGAACGCGACCTGCCGATGATGGACTACATTGGCCGTTATGAAACCTTGCAGCAATCATTCGCCGAGGTCTGCCGACGCCTCGGCATCGCCCCGACGGCGCTGGCTCGCAGGAATGAGTCCGACCACCGGTGTTACGCCTGTTACTATGACAAGCCCCTGCAACAAGCGGTCGCCAACTGCTACCGTAAGGATTTTGAACTGTTCGGTTATGATATGGGCGAACTTGCCCCCGAGTCGGTCGCAAGCGCAGAGCAGACCCCGAAGATACCATGAAACTTGCCAGACCCTTCATTCGCCTGCCCTTGAACTTCGACGCCGAGCGGCTGGCGCAGGAGGCCGCACAACTGGGTGCGGCGGTCTGGCGACCGCACCCACTGGGACTGGAGGGCAATTCGGCGGTCGCGCTCATCGCCCGCGACGGCGCCGACAACGATGATTTTGGCGGGCGTATGAGCGCCACGCAGCGCCTCGACGGCTGCCCCTACCATCGGCAGGTCATGGCAAGTTTCAACGAAGTGCTGGCACGCTCCAGGCTGATGCAACTCGATGCCGGCTGCGAAGTGCGCAACCATGTCGATTTCAATTACCACTGGTA
>JAPORZ010000070.1 GCA_026709915.1 Gammaproteobacteria bacterium | reverse complement strand
AATGAGGTAATCTATAAGGGAACCATCTAAAGGCCACCTCTAAAAATGCCCTCCGCGGCATTTTTAGAGGTGGCCACAAAACGATCAGCAGATGGCAAAGCACGGCAATATCGGCAAGGCGCGGCAGACCAGCCGCCAGGCGCGGCGCGTGTATGAGTTTGTGCGGCCCGCCGAGATCGATTCCGGAGAGATAACCCATTTCCCGGTGGTCATTGCGGGCGGCGGCCCCATCGGCCTGGCCAGCGCCATCGACCTGGCCCGTTATGGCGTCCCCGCCGTGGTGCTGGAGAAACACAATAGCGTGGGCGACGGCTCGCGCGCCATCTGCTGGGCAAAACGCACGCTGGAGATCCTCGACCGTATCGGCGTCAGCAGCCGCATGATGGAAAAAGGCGTGGTGTGGAACCAGGGCTGGGTTTATTTTGGTGAGGACAGCGAGCCTATCTACAAGTTTGACCTGCTGCCGGACAAGCAGCAGAAATTCCCCGCATTCATCAACCTGCAGCAGTTCTACGCGGAAGAATACCTGATCGACCTGTTCCCGCAATATCCGCAGACCGGGATTCGCTGGCAGAACGAGGTGGTGGGTGTCGATAACGGGGCTGACAAGGTTGTCGTGACTGTGCGCACGCCGGTGGGGGAATACCAGCTCAGTTGCGATTACCTGATCGCCGCCGACGGGCATCGCAGTCCGATTCGCGACGCGCTGGGGCTGGACTTTGTCGGCCGCACCTTTGAAGATAATTTCCTTATCGCCGATGTGCGCATGAAAGCGGACTTCCCGGCGATTCGCCGCTTCTGGTTCGACCCGCCGTTCAACCCCGGCCAGACCTCGCTCATCCACAAGCAGGCCGATGATGTCTGGCGCATCGACTTTCAGATGGGCTGGGATATTGACCGTGAAGAGGTGATGAAGGAAGCAAATATCGACGCCAAAATTCGTGCGTTCCTCGGCGCGGATATCGAGTTCGACTATGAATGGGTGAGCCTGTACACCTTCAAGTGCTGCCGCATGGAAAAGTTCGTACATGGCCGCACCCTGTTCGCCGGCGATTCCGCCCATCTGGTGTCGCCTTTCGGCGCGCGCGGCGCCAACGGTGGTTTGCAGGATGTGGACAATCTGGTCTGGAAACTGCATCTGGTCCTGCGCGGCGCGGCGCCGCCTGAGCTCATCCGCAGCTATGACCATGAACGGCTGCTGGGCGCCGAGGAAAACGTGGTGAACTCGTCGCGCAGTACGGATTTTATGACCCCGAAAAGCGCAGTCAGCCTGGCATTCCGCAACGCCACCTTAGAACTGGCCAAGGATTTCGAGTTTGCCCGCAGACTCGTCAACCCCGGACGCCTGTCCGCCCCCAGCGTGCTGGATGGCTCACCCTTAAATACGCCGGACGAAGATGAATTCAGCGACCGGCAACGGCCCGGCGCCCCTTGCCTGGACGCCCCGGTCACCATCAACGGCGCCGCTGCCTGGTTTTTGAACCAGCTCGGTGAACGTTTTGTCGGCGTCTATTTCCGCGCCGAGGGCAGCATACCGGCAGGTCTGGACGAGGTTGGCACAGAGTCAATCCCGGTCGCTACCCTGGTGGTATCGGTAACGGCAACGGGGCCGGGCCTGATCACGGACACAAGCGGCCTGTTGCACCGGCACTATGATGCCCGACCGGGCACCTACTACCTGGTGCGACCCGACCAGCACATCGCCGGTCGCTGGCGGGAGTTCAACCGGGACAAAGCAGCAACCGCGCTGGCGCGGGCCACAGGCCGCGCCGGTTAACAAGTCTGCCACGCAGCAAGTGGATAAAAAAAGCATCAAACAGCCGTTAGCCTGGCTGATCTGGGGCCTGGCCGTCTGCTATGTCATCTACAAGTTTCAGACACAGAGCAGCTATGCGGCGCTGAATGCCGCTATTGCAGAATCGTTGTCATTGACGCTGTTGCAGGTCGGGGAACTGGGGGCGGTTTATGCCATCGCCTATGCCGTTATGACCATCCCGGCGGGGGGACTGCTGGACCGCTACGGCGCCCGTACGGTTTTAAGCGCCGGGATCGCCACCGTTGTAGCCGGGGCGTTGGTTTTCGGTCTGGCAGACAACGCCGCGGTCATTATCACGGGGCAGGTGCTGATGGGCATCGGTGGCGCGTTCGGTTATCCGGGGCTTGCCTACCTGACCCGGTACTGGTTCGACCTTAAGCATTTCGGCCTGGTTTTCGGCATTGCCCAGACCGTGGCCGCGGCGGCTAACACCCTGGGTCAAGCTGCGGTGGGCTACCTGATTCTGATCATGGCCTGGCAGGACATCATGTTGCTGCAAGCGCTCATCGGCCTGCTGTTGCTGGTTGCATTTGTGCTGCTGGTGCGGGAACCGGACCAGACTCAAGGCACAACGGCAACACGGGGCGCGCAGCCGCCTTTCTGGGCCGGCCTGGCGCGAGATGTGCGGGCGCTGTCGGTGCAACCCCTGTTCTGGCAAGTGACGCTGATCAGCGGGTTGACGTTCGGCCTGATGCTCGGTGTGGGTATTATCTGGGGCATCAAGTTACTCATCTTCAAGGGCTTTGATCCGACCAGCGCCAGCAATATCAATTCCGTAATCTGGTTCGGTTTCGGCAGCGGCGCCCTGCTGGTGCACATACTGGCGGATTATGTGCGCAGCTTCAAGCTCACTTGCGTCATTTTTCTGGTGTGCGATCTGGTCGCCCTGCTGCTGTTTATTCTGCTCAGCGAAATCTCCACCGGGGTTGCATACATGCTGTTTTTGTCCATCGGCTTTTTCGCCGGCGTCAGCCCCATGTGTTATACGATCACCACGCGCTTCTGTGCAAAGGCAACAGCCGGTACCGCATTCGGGCTGTTGACCTGTGTTTCGTTTGTCATCGGCGCCTTGTTGATGCCGGCGCCGGCACGACTCATCGAAGACTTCAATGTGCCCGTCAACATGGCGGCAATGATCTTCCCGGCGGCGCTGCTGCTGGCCTTAATTCTGGCCGTGCTCAAGCGCGAAACCTACGACCTGACGCCGGCAGCGTGAGCCGCAAGCGACAGGGCGCACACCTGCGCGAAACTTACGACTTGGCGCCGGGAGATTTTGGGGCTTAGAACGAATACCGGGCCTGTACGCCCCAGGTCGGCGGTTCGTTGACCGTGCCGGTGAAGGTGGTGGAATTGTAATCCAGGAAATCGAAACCCACTACCGGGGCTTCTTCATTGGTGATATTGCGGCCATAAGCGGAGACTTCCCAGCTGGCATCACCGCTGATGTAGCCCAGGCGCAGGCCCCCTTCAATGCGGTCATCGAAGGTAAATTCAACAGAGTCATATAATTTATCGCTGATCTCGCTGCGGAAGAACCAGTCCGTCAGGATATACACCTCTCCCCCCAGGGCCGGTTGCCCGTAACGAAATACCAGATTGCCTATCCAGTCCGGGGCATTCGGCAAGGTGTTGCCATCGATCAGGTATTCGCCGGCGACGTCAGGGTTGGGCTCGTCCAGCACGGTGCAGGCGGCGCCACAAATCATCACGCCCAGGTCGGGGTCGCTGATTTCTGTTTCGTTCAAGCTCAAACCGGCGGTAATAAGCACGCGCTCGGTGGGGGCAAATTCCAGGTCGGCCTCGAAACCGTGGCCAATGGTCTTGTCGGCGTTAATCAGCCCTATGGTGTTGAAGCCGCCGCCGATAACCGCCAGTTGCTGATCCGACATCTCATAATAGTAACCGCTGAGGTTCAAGCGCATCCTGTTGCCAAGCAGGTAGCTTTTGATGCCACCTTCTATCGACCAGATTGTTTCGGAATCGCCAACATCCGGCACGGAATTGCGCGCCAGCACACTGGGCGCCCGGTAACCGCGGGAAAAGCGCGTGTACAAGTTGACCTCATCGTTCACGCTGAAGGTCAGGCTGAGGTCGCCGGTGACTTCACTGTCCGCCACCTCGGTAAGGTAGGAGCCGGCGTCTATGTCGCCATTGGCTTCGGTATAAATGGCCGTATGCTCCTTGTCGTCATCGGAATAACGCAGACCCAGCTGCAACAGCAACCGGTCGGTGACATCGTAATCAATAGAGCCGAACAGCGCCCAGGCATTGGTTTCCTGAAACTGCTGCGCCGTCAAGGGCGGCGTGGGCAGGGGCGGCGCGAAAAACGTCGCCGCGGAGACCTGATCCACGCCGATATCCTCATAGAAATAGTAAAAACCGACCAGCCAGTCGAGCCGGCCCCAGTCATTGCTGGCAAATCGCAGTTCTTGAGTGAACTGTTCATGCGCGGCCATGATATCGCCGGTCTCCAGCGCCCAGTTGTCGCCCAACCCCACCACATCGCGCAGGAAGGGCACATTGCCCGAGAAAATGGGGCCGCCGATGGAGCCGCCATCCACATCTCCCTGGTTATCGTGATCGAAGACGTTATGGTAGCCGCTGATTGAGGTCATCGTCACCGCGCCAAAATCATGCGTAATGGTGCCGATAATGTTCCACTGCTCCAGCCTCGAGTCCGCCCGCTCGAGGGAATCATGGGACACTACCTCCCGGTCCACACCGGTAAAGCCTTCGCCTTTAGTGAAAATACCGGCCAGAAAACCGTTGGGCCCGTGGAACATATTATGATAGCCGACATTCAACAGCACACTGGTGGCGGCGCTGGCATCCCACTGCAACTGCACGCGACCGGCAATTTCCTCAAAGCCGCCGAAAGCATCGTTTTCCTCGTAGCCCACGGCTATGTTATCGATGTAGTGGCTACGACCGTTATAGAGTATTGAGACCCGACCGCTGAGCGACTCGCCCAGCGCCCCGCCCAGCGCCGCTTCGACGTTGCGAAAATCATACCTGCCGTAGGACACATCAAGGTAGCCCTCGGTTTCTTGCGTGGGGCGCGCCGACTCAAACTTGACCACGCCGGCGGGCGTGTTACGCCCGAATAAGGTGCCTTGGGGGCCGCGCAGGATTTCCACCGATTCGATATCGAACAGCGGAAATGCCTTGGCGGAGACATTCTCCAGCACCATGTCGTCATAGACCACCGATACCGGCTGCGAGGCATTCTGATCAAACGAAATGTTACCCAGACCGCGAATGTAAAAGCGCGGCGCCACGCGCCCGTTGGAAGTCTCCACGTACAGGCTGGGCACCCGCGCCGTCAGGGCCAGCACATCGACGCCGGAACCCATGATAACGTTAAAATTCTCTTCGCTTAACGTGGCAACGGAGATCGGCACATCCTGGATGTTCTGTGCGCGTTTCTGCGCGGTGACTACGATTTCTTCCAGTACCGCAGCCTGGGCGGGTAGCGCCAGAACGCAGAGCAGAGTGGAGAGGAACAGTGTTGAGAGGGTGCGATTGTTTGACATCATATTTCTCCTGGCAGGGCGCCTTAGTCTTGGTGGTGACCTGTGGCAGCATAATACGCCGTCTGCCGCGCATTGCAAGCGCAAATGCTGACTGTACGCTGACCTCAGTGAGGGTCGATTGGCGTGATCGTGACTATCCGGCGTTGGCCAGCAGCGCCGCTTCCAGCGCCACCGAGATCATCTGGTCGAGGCTGGTCTGGCGTTCTTCCACCGACAGGCCGGTGAGCGTCCGGGCGTCGTCGGTAACAGTACAAAGTGCGACCGCTTTGGCGCCATATTCGGCGGCCACCCCATAAATGCCGGCTACTTCCATTTCCACCACCGGCACATTCAGCCGCTCCATCACGTCCCACATCTCCTGGCCCGGCGGTGGGAAAAAAAGGTCGGAAGAAAACACGTTCGCCACCCGGAAGGGCGCCTCCTGCGCCGTTGCTGCGCTGACGACGCTTTGCAACAGGTCGTAATCGGCCAGGGCCGCAAAATCAAAACCGTTGAAACGGGTGCGGTTTACGTTGGAGTCGGTGGACGCCCCCATGGCAATGACGATATCCCGCACCTGCACCGACGCTGAAATAGTCCCGCAACTCCCGACACGGATGATGCGCTGCACGCCATAATCATTGATCAATTCGGTGCAATACATACAGGCCGAAGGAATACCCACGCCATGCGCCACCACCGAAATCCTCATACCTTTATAAAAACCGGTGAACCCCAGCATGTTACGCACGTCAGTTACCTGGCGCGCCTCAGTGAGATAGTTCTCCGCGATATATTGCGCCCGTAACGGGTCCCCGGGCATCAGCGCCGTCTCGGCAAAATCACCCGGCGCCGCGTTAAAGATACTTGCAGTCATGTTGTTGTCTCATGTGTTTCGGTGTTGATCTTCCCCATGAAAATATTACCATGCAACTTCACTTTGCGCTTGCAACATGAACAGCATACCGAAAATCACCGCCCAACCTTTGCAGGCGGATAATTTCTCTGAGTTTGGAGAGGTCATCCAAAGGCCGCCTGCAGGGGTTCGCCGATATTACAACGAGCTCCTCGAAAACACTCGCGCAGATGCACGGGTTGACTTATCCCTCACCTCAATCGCGCCTGTCGGCAATTTGCCCATGCGTGCGACCGTGATGGAACGCCACCCGTTTTCCAGTCAGACTTTCCTGCCATTGCAGGCATCCAGATACTTGGTCATTGTCGCGCCGGACAATGACGACGGGGGGCCGGACTTAACACGCGTCAGGGCCTTCGTGTCCGGGAGCGACCAAGGCATTACCTACCGCTGTGGCGTCTGGCACCATGGCATGACCGTGCTTGATGAGCCTGCGGTGATGGCTATAGTAATGTGGTGTGACGGCAGTAGCAAAGATGAGGAGTTTGTCACGCTCGAGACGCCATTTGACGTTGAGGAATTTAGTTGCCTACCGGATTCCGGGTCAGGCCCGGACAAATCGGCAGGATAGCCGATTTGCACAGCGATAGCTGCCCGAAGGGTTGCGTCTAGGGAAGGATGCAATGACAAATCGGCAGGATAGCCGATTTGCACAGCGATAGCTGCCCGAAGGGTTGCGTCTAGGGAAGGATGCAATGAATGACGATTGCGGGTGTCAGACCTTGAATGCTGAACGGTATTACCGTACAATCGTAGCATGATTGTACGTTCTATCCGTCACAGGGGTCTGCGCCGGCTGCTTGAAGATGATAACCCCCGGTTCCTGCGACAAGCCCTTGTCGGTCGGGCACGCAAAATCCTGACGGTGTTGATCCTGGCTGATAATATTGATGAGTTTATTGCCGCTGCGCCGTCCGGCTGGAGCGTCCACCGGCTGTCAGGAGACCGGCAGGACGAATGGAGTATTTCAATATCAGGAAACTGGCGAATCACGTTTGAAGAAGAAGATGGTTATATCGACCGCTTAAACCTGGAGGATTACCATTGATGACTATCAATCATATCAAAGTGAACATGACCCCTTCGCATCCAGGCGACTTCATACGCACAGAGGTCATCGAAGAACTAGGTCTCACTATGACAAAGGCAGCGCAGATTCTAGGAGTCCGACGAGCGACACTTTCGTCCCTGTTGAACGGACGCTCTTCGTTATCGCCAGATATGGCATTACGAATCGAGAAAGCCTTCGACGTCAATATGGATATGCTGTTGAGAATGCAGGCCTGGTGGGATACGTGGCAGATGCGCGCCCGCACAAACGAGGTCACTGTTGAGCGTTATAAGCCTGCGTGATTAAAACGACGCGACCACGCTAACCCGCGTGCCGGCGCGGCGCTCGTGAACTGGCGCCCTGGAGAGGATTCGAACCTCTGACCTTCCGCTT
>JAPORZ010000104.1 GCA_026709915.1 Gammaproteobacteria bacterium | reverse complement strand
CGGATTGAGTTGTTGCCGCCGGCAAAGGATTTTGATCGTCCGTCTGTCATCGTTTGAACTGTGTGTCCTGCTATAGTAACCTCTAAAAATATACTGCGTGGCATTTTTAGAGGTTACTATGAAAAAAAACTGGAAGTTTTCTTCAGAACATGTAACAATTCCGTAGATTACACCATGGTGCTGCCATATAATGGCCGTATTTTATGTTTATAATTCACTGCGCCGACGTATGAGGGGAGCGTTCTATGCTGGCGGAAGGACGCTGTGCGCGAACTCTGAAAATGCCCCCCGTGGCATTCTCAGGGGCGCCCGGTAATGAATCAAAAGCAAGTCTGTCTTTGCCAACCGGCGTTGGCAAGAGTAAGACGGGAGTTTATTCATCGTGAACCGAGAAGCAACGAACACAGGTAATACAATTTCGCAGAATCTTGCCGGTTTCTCCTGCTTGTCAGAAGCGCTGGACTACGCGGCCGCAGGTGTCACCGGGTGCAATTTCTACGATGCAAGGGGCCGGCTCAACGCCGTCCTGCCATATAGCGAACTGCGCCAACAAGCCTGGGTTGCGGCCCGGCGCCTGCTCAGCATGAACTTGAAGCGCGGCGATCATATCGCCCTCGTGGCCGATACCCACCCAGATTTCATCGTCCTGTTCTTTGCTTGTCAGTATGTCGGGCTGGTTCCGTTTGCCATGCCGATACCGCTGAACCTCGGCAGCCACGCGGTGTATGTGCAACAGCTCAGCGGGCTGCTCAGCAGCGGCCGAGCCAAGGTAGCCATCGCCCATAAGGAATTCATCAGCTTTCTCGAGGAAGCCAGTGCCGATAACGAACACCTGCAGTGGATCGGCACCCCGGAACAACTGGCCGATATCCCCCTGTCTGAGCTGCCCATGCAGCCAAGCAGGCCGGCAGAACCGGCGTACCTGCAATTTACCTCGGGCAGTACGCGCGCGCCGCAAGGCGTTGTCATTACCGGCAAGGCCGTCATGAGCAACCTGCAAGGGATCACCAGAAGCGGCCTGCAGGTGCACAACGGCGATCGTTGCGCGTCCTGGTTGCCGTTTTACCATGATATGGGGCTGGTTGGCTTCGTGCTCGGACCGATTGCCTCGCAGTTGTCCGTGGATTACCTGCGCACCAGAGATTTTGCCATACGCCCCTTGCAATGGTTGCGCTTAATCAGTCGCAACCGTTGTACGATTGCTTTCTCGCCACCGTTCGGTTACGAACTCTGCACCCGCAGGATTCGCAGCGCGGATCTGGAACAGCTTGATCTGGATTGCTGGCGCATTGCCGGCATTGGCGCAGAGATGTTGCGTTCCAGCACTTTCAAGGCGTTTGCGCAGACCATGGCTGCAACCGGTTTTGATGCCAATGCCTTTCTGCCCTGTTACGGGTTGGCAGAAGCCTCGTTGGCAGCGACCTTCTCGGAACTTGAGCGCGGGCTGGACGTCATGTCAGTGGATGCTCTGACCATGGCGGAACGGGGTATTGCTGTGCGCGTGCAGTCGGACCACCGCAAGATCAACCAGATAGTGAATTGCGGTCGCGCCCTGCCGGAACACGAGATCCGGATTGTCGGCAACGACGGCGAGTTGTTGCCGGACCTGCGCGTCGGCAGAGTCCTGGTAAAAGGCCCCAGCCTGATGGATGGTTACCTGGACGACCAGCAGGCCACCGACCGGGTGATGCTGGAAAACGGCTGGCTCGATACCGGTGACCTGGGCTACCTGTATTGCGATAACCTCTACCTGACCGGTCGGCGTAAAGACATCATCATCGTCAACGGCAGGAACATCCGCGCCCAGGACCTGGAAGAAATAGCCGAAGAGATGGATGGGGTCAGGATGGGCGAATCCTCGGCCTTCGATATAGAACTTGACAACGGTCAGCAGATCGTTGTGCTGGTAGTCGAATGCCGCCTGACCGACAGCACGGCCAGACAGTTGTTAATCAAGCAATTGCAACGGAAAGTCTATGAGGGCTTCGGGATTTTCTGTTACGTGGATCTGGTTGACCCGCATACCCTGCCGCGCACCTCATCGGGCAAACTGTCCCGGGTGGCGGCGCGTAAAGGCTTTACCGAAAGAGTAGATCTGGCTCAGGCCGCTACTTTACAAGCCGAAACCGCCTGACCGGCTGCAAGCCGGACAATGCGCAGGCCGTGAGCGCGCAACCGTCTGTAAAAATGCCACGGCGGGCATCTTTAGCGGTTCCCATAACGGAAACTGTGGCGCTGACCGGAGCCACAGGCTTTGTTGGGAGCAATCTCCTCACTGCGCTGGTTAATTCAGGCTACCTGGTCAAGGCGCTCACCCGCCGCCCGCAACCCGGGCACGAGCGTATTCGCTGGATCAACGGCGACCTCAACAAGCACGCGGCGCTGGCCGAACTGGTCGATGGCTGCACTGGCATCATACATTGCGCTGGTATCACCCGCGGGAATTCCTTAGCGCAGTTTCTACAGGTCAATCTCAACGGCACGCAAAACCTGTTGGCCGCAACCCGAAAGGTGACACCGACACCCAGATTCCTGCTGGTTTCATCCCTGGCCGCCAGATATCCGCACTATTCCTGGTATGCGCGCAGTAAAGCGGACGCGGAAACGCTGTTGCTGTCGGAGCGCTACGCCAGACTGTCCCGCACCATTTTTCGCCCCACCGCCGTGTACGGACCGGGCGACAAGGAAATGCGCCCCCTGTTTCGCCTGCTGCGGCGCGGCGTGCTGCTGGCATCCGGCGCGCCGACAACCCGCCTCAGCCTGATCCATGTGGATGATCTGACGCAAGCCATCCTGCTGTGGTTACAGACGCAGGCCGCCCAGGGGCTGTTCGAACTGGATGACGGGAACGCAGGAGGGTATCGCTGGGAAGATATCGCAAGCATCGGCCGGGATACCTGGCAGCGTAACGTTACCCGGGTACAGGTTCCGGCGATATTGCTGAAATGCGCCGCCCATATCAACCTGTGGCTGGCCCGTACCTGCCGTTATCCGGCCATGCTCACCCCGGGCAAGGTCAACGAAGTCACGCATGCAAACTGGGTATGTGATAACGCGCCTTTGACAACCTGCATTGGCTGGCGGCCAACCATCCGTTTGGCTGAGGTCCTTGACTCGGTAGTATAACAGGTCCCGGTAACTTATGGTAACTTGTAACTACTCGCCCCCTGGTCGTCATTCCCGCGAATGCGGGAATCCAGTGGAAAAAAGTCCCGAAGGGACACTTTTGAAAATGTCCTGCGTGGCATTTTTAGGTGGTTACCATCAGGCGCCTTCCCCCTTGAAGCCGGAGAATACTTTATGAGCGCAAGTTATGAGGAAATTCTGGAAAAAGTAATCAATGCACTGGACGGGTTGACTGCTGCCGAGGTCCGGTTGACGGAAGATTCCGAACTGGTGACGGAGCTCGGGCTGGATTCATTCAAGGTGCTGGACCTGCTCATGGATATCGAAGACGAGTTTGACATATCCATGCCGGTTAACCTGCTGGCAGACGTGCAGACCGTCAAGGACCTGGCGCACAGGATCCACGCCGTTATCAACTCGGGGACTTAATAGTGAGTCTGTTTGCCAAGTTTCAACCCCTGATGCAGGACCGACATAACCTGCTGGGGCAGGGCATTGATCCGTTCGGGGCGCCCATAGAAGAAATCTACTCGGCAACGGAAGCGCGCATTAACGGCCGCAGAACTATCCTGGCCGGCACCAACAATTACCTGGGCCTCACTTTCGATGCGGCCAGCCTCAGCGCCGCCCATGCCGCCCTGGATGAACTGGGCACCGGCACCACCGGCTCGAGGATGGCCAACGGCAGCTTTGCCGGCCACCGGGCGCTGGAGCAGGAAATTGCCGCATTCTATGGCTGTGCACAGGCTATCGTCTTCACCACCGGCTACCAGGCCAATCTGGCAGTGATATCCGGCTTGACCAACAATGAGGACGCCATCCTTATCGACGCGGACAGTCACGCCAGCATCTACGACGGTTGCCGTCTGAGTGGCGCCGACATCCTGCGCTTTCGCCACAATAACCCCGAGGACCTGGACCGGCGCCTGCGCCGACTGGGCGCGCGCGCAACGACGACTCTGGTGATCATCGAGGGTATCTACAGTATGTTGGGTGACAAGGCGCGTATCAGGGAGATTATCGAGGTAAAAAATACCCACGGCGCCATGTTGCTGGTGGATGAAGCCCATTCTCTGGGCGTGCTGGGGGAACGCGGCAGGGGTCTGGTAGAGGAAGCCGGTGTTATCGACGACGCGGATTTCATTGCCGGCACCTTCAGCAAAAGCCTGGCCAGCACCGGGGGATACTGTGTGAGCAACCACCCGCAACTCGAGCTGATACGTTATGCAAGCCGGCCCTATATCTTCACCGCCTCGCCCTGCCCATCCGTCATTGCCTCGACCCGGGCCGCGCTGCAGCGGGTGGCACACGGCGGCGACCTGCGCGCCCGCCTGTGGCGTCACGCGCGGCGTCTTTATCAACACTTGCTTGATGCAGGTTATACCCTCGGCCCCGAGCCTTGCCCGGTCATCGCCGCGCTGCTGGACACCCGGGAACAGGCGCTGGCATTATGGCGCGGTCTGCATGAACATGGCGTCTATGTGAACCTGATCTTTCCCCCGGCAACCCCTGACGGCAAATCTCTGGTACGCATCAGCGTCAGCGCCGCCCATACCGATGAACAGATAGACAAGATCTGTGCAGCCTTCAGCGCTCTCGCGCCGGACTACAGGTAGCCTCTGATAAAAACCAAAAATGGACGACGGTCTCTATCTCCGGATTTTCAAAAACTCCGCCATGCTCACCGCGAGCAAGGTTTATACCGCGCTGGTGGGTCTGGCTTACCTGGCGCTGGCTACCCGCGCCCTGGGCGTTCACAATTTCGGCGTACTCATCCTCATCCATGCCTATACTGCCGCAATTCGTGACCTGGTCACATTGAAGACCTCGCAGTGCGTGGTGAGGTACGGCGCACTGTGCCTGGAGCGGAACAGCCGCGCAGACTTCCAGAAACTGGTGAAATTCACCCTGCTGCTGGACCTGGGGTTCTGCGTGCTGGGCACGTTGGTGGGCATGCTGGCAATACCGCTGGTCGCCCCCTGGTTCGGCGTCACCCCGGAATTGGCGCCGCTGGCCACCATCTACTGCCTGATGATCCTGTTCAACTTCAAGAACACGTCTTTGGGCTTGTTGCGCCTGTTCGACCGTTTTGACCTGATTGCGCTCATGCAAATGCTGGTACCGACCCTGCGTCTGGTCGGCGCCTTGGGCGCATTCCTGTTCTACCAGCACGTTGCGGCGTTTCTGCTGGTATGGTTCGGCGCCGGCGTGCTCCAGTGTTTTGCCACTGTGTGGCTGGGCGGGCGTGAGTTCAGTCGCAGGGGCTTTGGTAATGATATGAACTTCAGCCTGCAACAGCTGCTGCGGCCTCACGAGGGAATTCTGCCGTTTATCTGGGCCTCGCACATCAACAGGACCCTGCATACCTCCAGTGTGCATATTGCCACCCTCATCGTCGGCGCCCTGACCGGCCCGGCCAGCGCCGGCCTGTTCAAGGTCGCCCAGGAATTTGCCAACGCGTTGGTCAAACCGGCGCTGCTGTTCACGGAGACTGTTTACCCGGAAATGACAAAAATTGCGGTGCTCAGGAATTTCCGACGCCTGTGGGACGTGATAATCCACTCTGCCCTGGCCGGTGCGGCGTTGGCCGGCGCCATTCTGGCGATTGTTTTCCTGTTCGGACAGCCCCTGCTGGGGCTGTTCTTCGGCGCCGAGTACGTCAGCGCCTATAATGTCCTCATGCTGCTGCTGATCGCCGCAGCCGTGGCCCTGGCCACCTTTGCGCTTGACCCCGCCCTGCATGCCATCGGCCGCCCCGAAGTCTCCATGCGCGTGAGGCTGTTCGCCACCCTCGTGCAGGTCGCCGCGCTGCTGGCGCTGGTCCCGGAACTGGGCCTGCCCGGCGCCGGCCTCGCCGCCATCGCCGCCAGTTTGGTCACTGCACTGCTGCTGTTGTTCTGTTGCTATCGCCTGATCAAAGCCGAACCCGGGAGTGATTTATCCGTAGATGACGCAGATTAGCGCAGATTAGCGCAGATTGTTTTTGAGTTTTGTCCGCAGATAGCGCAGATTAGCGCAGATTATTGCCCTCAGCGCATAATTCCTTGCGCAGTGTCCGGGTAATCTGCGCCATGATCGACACCGCAATCTCCGCCGGGGAGCGGGCGCCGATGTCCAGTCCTACCGGCGCCTTTAACGGGGCGATTTCAGCTTCCTCAAGGCCCGCCGCGCGCAACCGTTGCCGGCGCGCGGCGTGGGTTTTGCTGCTGCCCAGGGCGCCGATATAAAATGCCGGGGAACGCAACGCCGCCTGCAAGGCCGGGTCATCCAGTTTCGGATCATGCGACAGGGTCACCAGGGCGGTACGCTGATCCGGCGCCAGCAATTCCAGGGCATAATCGGGCCACTCCGTGTTCAGGGCCACTCCGGGGAAACGAGCGGCGCTGGCAAACGCCGGTCTTGGGTCAACCACCACCACCTCGTAACCACAGGATAGCGCGTAACCTGCCAGATGCTGGGCGGTATGCACCGCGCCGATTATGATCAAGCGCAACGGCGTGTTAACGGGCTGGATGAACCAGTCCTGCCCTTGCACCTGGCGCCGCACACAGCGATCCGTCTGCAATGCCTGCAGGGCCAGTTCATGTAACTCTGCATGTTGCTCATCCACATGCAGCCCCGGTTCCAGCACCAAGCTGTCATGGGTATCGAGGTTCCGGAACGTCACGCAGGACGCGCCCGCGGCACGGCAGGCATGGAGCTGTTCCAGCAACGTGTGACACGCCTCGCCTACAAATTCCAGGTAAATCCTGATGCGTCCGCCACAAGCCAGTCCGACCTCCCAGGCCATTTCGTTGGTCACGCCGTATTCAAGCAGGCGCGGCGCCCCAGTGCTTATTACCTCCTGCGCCGCGCCAATGACCGCAGTTTCCACGCACCCCCCGGAAACAGAACCGATAAAGTGGGTTTGTTCATCCACCAGCAGTTGGCTGCCACCAGGAACCGGCGCCGAGCCCCAGGTCTCCACCACAGTCGCCAGCGCCACCTTGCGACCCTCGGCCTGCCATTGTAACGCGGTATCAAGAATGTCCTGAGTTGCCATGGGTGATAGTATAATTGAGAATTGCGGCACAACACGAATCGACGGCCGCTAGAGATCGAGATTAGGTAACCTCTAAAAATGCCCTCCGTGGCATTTTTAGGGACGGAAACGGAAAAGTGTGATTTTCCGTTTCCTTCATTTTCAAGCACTTACGTGCTTAAAAATGGCAGCATATCCTTATGCTGCACGGGCGCCTCTAATTTTTAGAGGCGCCCATTAAATCGGGTTCCGGCGCTCTTTCAACCTGATATTGACCTCAAGGATTTTGATACACTACGTGTCATGCACGAAATCATTGCCATTATCTTCGACTTTGACGATACCCTGGCGCCGGATAGCACCTCCGGCTATCTGGCGCGTTGCGGCCTTGACGTGCGCCATTTCTGGAAGGAAGAGGTGCGGCCCATGATGGAGGCCCGCAGCGCGACGGAGGAATGGGACCCGGTGCCGGCTTATCTGTACAAGATGATTGCAAAGTCCGCCGCCGGAGAGATTGGCCCCATTACCCGGGACAGCCTGGCGCGCT
>JAPORZ010000209.1 GCA_026709915.1 Gammaproteobacteria bacterium | reverse complement strand
TTCATAAACCGGAGTTCTCGTTTTTTCGACTGATTGGAGAAAATACGGATTCTTGATGGCTGACCCGATTACCAAGTCCACTGGGCAATCGAAAAGCTGTTCCAGAGATTCCAGTAAGCCGAAGTAGGTATCGGCATACTCACCGGCAGGCAACGGTTGGAACTCTACTACAAAATCCAGATCACTTTCCCCTGAGTTATACCGCGCGGCTGTGGCGGAACCAAACAGGTCGAGCCGTTGCACGCGGTAATCGATACAAAGTCGCTCCACCTCTTCGAGCCGATCATTAATTTCTGAAATCATACGCCTCATAATTCCAATGATGTGTTCAACACACTCTTAGCCTGTACGACAAATGATGTTCATATTCATTAAAATGGAAAGACAGATTGGTCTGTCTCGACCATTGCCGGAACATCTTCTAAATCACTCTCTGAGCCGGTAAACGAGGTGATTATCTTATCTTTTAATTCGGTAAGTTCCATTGACGGTTTTTTCGATATTAAGTTGTTGAAGATAGCGCGCCTCATCGAAATCGGTTTCACCTTCGAGAAACTGGTTATGAATCGGAAGTGACTCCAGGTCGCCTCTCAATATTTTGTGCGTGTTGAATATGCTTGAAAACACCCAATTCATAAAATCACTACTCAAAATATCCCCCAGCATCTTCGTTGAAACAGGGAAAGTTGCATCAGGAACCAATACATTTGCACTATTAAGGACAACCCTCTGTTTATCATCATAAAAGAAACACAGTTTCGAGGAAATGAATTTGTAGATAAGCTTTTCCTTTGCCTCGTATATAGCCAATGGCGCTACTTGCTGGTACAGGCGCATATCGGATGGGATGAAACTCGTAGCATCTTTCAATTTCCCTTTTAGAATATCAGCGCCTTTATAAACTGGAATATGGCCGCTTTGAGGTGAAGATTTTACAAACTTTTTATTGTTACCCGTAACAATACCCAAGCCCCATGACGCTTGCTTCTTAAGCGTTGTGTATGGCACTGACAGCAGGTGTTGCAATGTCATTGCATCTTCGTCATCACAATACAAATTCAGTATCGACTTTGGGTTGCATGAGAATGAGCCACTGAATCTTTTGAATCTGATGCTCTCAGCTTCACAGGAAATGCTTGAATGAAGATCAGAAGTCGCTTTTTTCAGAACAATTCCCTGCGCCTTCGTTACAAGTCCCTTGAATACCTTTCCATAGTCAATCAATCGTTCGATAGAAAGCTGAAGGGCTTTAATGCGCGCATCTTCAAAAGTGGCAATATTAAAAAAAGACTCGGGCAAAAGTAATCCAAGCCTTCCATTCAAGCGGAGACATTGTAAGCAGGCAAAGAAAAAGAGCGAGCAAGTGTCCATGCTGGACCCTGCTCCAAGCCTCCAACCTACGGACTCTCTTGTTTCCCTGCCAATCTTCTTGCCCCACGGTGGATTTGTGTATATATAGTCAAAACAGGAAGTTTCTTTGCGTAACGACATATCAAGGAAATCAGCAATCTTGATATTTTCACTTTTGTAGCCGGTTGCCTCATAGATTCTGGTTTTTGTTATTTCGACTGCAACCGGGTCAATATCATATCCATAAGTGTTTTCCGGCCTGAAGCCCAACTCTATTGCGCGCATGATGAAATTTCCGGAACCACAGCACGGATCACAGAACGAGTTGTTCAGGACATCATTTTCCGGTGGCGCAAACAGATTGCGGACAACATCATCGGGCGTGTAGTAGATTCCTTCTTTATTGCGATAAGAGTTCGATAAACTCGATTCATACTCCATACCAATCTTGTCTGACGAACTGGCAGATGAACCAATATTATCAAGAAACTTTGACACAATTTTGTCATGGTCGTGTGAGTCTCTAAGTGACTTATTGGCCCGCCGGGTCAATTTTTCCTTACCGGAAACTTCAGCCTTGAACTGCTCCAATGATCCGAGAGTAACCCTTCCTTTTCCTGCTGGCTCCAAATATTTCGTTTTTATCCAGTTGCGAATCGTCGCAGTGGAGACACCTAAGCGAAGCGCCGATTCCTCGATAGCGATTGCAGGAGGTTCAATTTCACCAAAAAGATTGCGTTGTTCCAATTTTTCCACCTTTCCTCAATATGCGAACCGGGCGATCCTGAAGCCCAGGTCGGTTCTGGCTGCGCTGTCGTAGTCGCGGTAGGACAGGCGTAGTTCGGTGACGGTGCTGTGTCGCCAGCTGGCGCCGCGGATGACGTGGAGGTCACCGCGGTCCGGCCCCATGGGGTCGAGTTCGGCTTTTTTATCGGCGCTGACCACTACGTCATAGACATCGTTGACCCACTCTGCGACGTTGCCGCCCAGGTCGAACAGGCCTTTGTTGTTGGCGGGGAAGCTGCCTACCGGCGCGCTGACGATGTGCCCGTCATCGTACTCGCTGATGATGCGCCCCAGCAGGGCGGCGGCCTTGCGGTCGGCGTAGTTGCCACTGTCGGCTGCGGGTGGCATGTCTGCGCCCCAGGGGAACTTGAGGGTGGCGCCCGTGCCGGTAGTGCGCGCCGCCCAGGCCCACTCCGCTTCGGTGGGTAAGCGGTAGCCGTCGGCCGTTTTGTCAAACCCGGTGATGTTGCCGTTCCCCTCGAGATAGAACGGCGTCAGGGACGCCTCCTTGCTCAACCAGTTGCAATACTGCGCCGCCTGCTCCCAGGTCAGGTTCACCGCCGGCTGGTTATCCCCGTTCAGGCTGTTGCCCTGTACGCTGCCGGAGGAAAAATCCTTGCTGAACAGGCGATACTCCCGGTTCGTGACTTCTTTCAGGCTCAGGTAAAACGGGCGCGTGAGTTGCACCTTGCGGATGGTTTCGTTGGGCCGGCGTCCCGGTTCCCGGCGCGAGGCGCCCAAGGTGACCGTGCCCGGGTAAAACAGCTTGAGGCGCTGCCCGTCCGGCGCCTCAATGACTGGTTTCAGAGCTTCCAGCTTAGCTTGTTTGACGGTCTTCAGGGTCACATTCAACTGCTGTTCCACGCCGGGCAGGGGTGTGAGTGCGGTCTTATAATCCACATAGCCCGGCTTGCGCACTTCGATGTTGTGGGCGCGTGTGGACAAACGCAGGGCGCCCTCCGTGACTGCGGTCAAGGCTCCGTCAACATATACTGAAGCGTCAGCCGGTTTGATCTTCACGGCCACGCGCACCCACTCAGGCTCCAAGTTGACGGCCACTCTTTTCTGCTCGCCCGAACGCGCCTGCACCGACATGGACGCAGGTTGGTAGCCCTGTTTGAACAGCCTCACTTGCGCGGTTTCCCCCGGCGTTAAGGAAACCTCCAGCGGCGTCAACCCCAGGAAATTGCCGTTCAGGGTGGCATTCGCCCGCGCCGGGTCGGAGACCAGGAACAAGGTGGCATCCGCCGGTTCCAGCCTGATGTCGGTAATCTCCTGCGGCTCGCTGGCGATCACGGCAATCGTATCCTGCCAGACCTTATAGCCGTTCGCCCGGACTGTCAGCTCATGCTTGCCGGCTAACAATTCCACTGTGAGCGGAGTTGTGCCAAGCAGGTCTGCGCCACTGAACACCTGTGCCTGCGGCGTTGAGGCCAGACTGAGCGCGGCCCAGGCCGGTTTTAATTCGGCGCTGAAGCGCTGTTCCTGACCCAGCCCTGCCAGCATGACCGTCGCCCGCAACGGCAAATAGCGTTCTGCCTTGATCTCAACCAGATACTCGCCAGGTACAAGGTCGCTGAGCAGCAACGGCGTCTGCCCCTTGGCAACGTTATCTAAAAACACGGTCGCACCCGTGACGGCGCCGGTGTCTATATGCAGGTGTCCGGGCAATTTCTCCAGCCGGTAAACATAATGCTGTGCTGTGGCGTCGGTGACGACCAGGGCTTCCTGCAAGGGCTGGTAACCTGCGGCAGTCAGCGTCAGGTCATACGTGCCGGCGCGTAGCAGATGGCGATTGGCCAGTTGCAGTTGTAGCAGGGTGGACACATCGACATTGGCAGCGGGCGGTTCCGTTTCGATATACACCGCCCTGGCAGTCAGCATGAACCAGACACAGCAGGCCGCGCCCACAAGTAACAGGCTAATGAGGCACAGGCGCTGGTTGATCCTGAGTGACCAGCCGGATTTTTTTTTCGACAGCGGCTCGAATTTTGCCGCCTTGATGCGGGCGTCAGCATCGGGTTCAGTCATCAACTCAGTCCCCCAGCGCGATCCTTTCACTGCTGCTGACCAGCACCGGCTGCATGGCGTTATCCGGGTCTGCAAAAAACTCCACACGCACGTCGCGATAACCGTCGCGCCGACCGACTGCCACGTAATGGCCGGGACGCAACGACAGCACTTTGCTGGCGAAAGCGCCTAGCTCACCCACCTTGTAGAGTGTGACGCGAGTCAGGTTATCGGAGTGAAGTTCGACGCTGACCGGGGTGGCTGCCAGGGTGAGCATGTGGGTGAGCCGGTGCAGTTGTGCAGACAATATCGGGCCCGGCTCAGGCAGCGCCCGGATAGTATCAAGAAAGCTCAGCGCATCATTGTACACGGCCTCATCAAACAAGCGCTCCGGTTGCGCCAGCAGCTCCTCTAACCTGCTGTGTACTTCTGCGCGCAAGGTGGCGCGCTGTTTCCCTTCCAAGGCATTGCCCAGGCTGCTGTTTAACTTCAGGGCAGCGTTATAGGAAGCGATTGCGCCTTGCCAGTCTTCCTGCTGTGCTGCGTCCCGCGCTTGTTTAAGGGCGGCATTGACCTGCGTTGAGGTGATGCGCTGCGTTGCCTGCTCAATGCCGTCACGCGCCGCGCGTGAGCGCGGTTTCAGCTTGAGCGCCCGCGCGAACGCGGCCCGCGCCGGTGCGTGGCGTTGCTGCTCCAACAAGCGGAAGCCGGAGGACATGGCAAGATTGAATGCGTCATCGTTGATACGCGCCTTGGTCAGGTCCAGCTGTTGCCTGGCGCGTAGTGAATGCGCGTCCACCTCAAGCGCCTGTTGATAGGCGTCGCGGGCCTGTTCAGGTTTAACGTCCCGCAACAAGGCATCGCCTTGCTCAAGCAATGCCATGACCCGGGGCAGGTTCTGCGTGCGCTCCAGGCCCAGCAAGGCATCCCGATCGATCGGGTCGATGGCGAGGGCGACATTAAACGCAGCGCCGGCTGCATCAGCAGCGCCAGCAGCCAACGCCGCGTTGCCGGCTGCCATACTGTCGGCAAACAATTGCTCGATACCCTCCAGCAACCCGCTCAGAATGTCCAGGGCGGCGGCATAGTGGTCGTGGGCCTGGGCAAAATTCTGGCGGCTGTAGCCGGCGTCACCCGCCTGCGCGTGTTCCAGCGCGCGCGCATACTCCCTCTTGCCCCATAGGGTTACGCCTCGCTCCTCCAAGGTTTTCTGGGCATCCAGCAATTCCTGCAGCAACGCCTGGCTGTCTTTGCGCACCGAGAACTGTTGCGCTCTGCTCCACGGGGTATCTGCCGTGGCGGGCGCGCCAGCTGCGGGTGGCGGGGTTTGCCTGGTGGCTTGATCCGCGCGCAGGGCGGGGACTACGGGTTCGCCTTGACGCGCAGCGCTACCGCTTTCGATAGTCGGATTTTCGATAATTGGGGCTTCAATAACCGGGGACGGAAGCCAGCGTGGGAGCAACAGGAACACGATGCTCACGACGCACAACAGCGCGCCGCCGCCCAGCCATAGCCACGGTCGCGTAAGCAACTGTCGGTCGGGCAACTGTTGGCCAGTCCCACGCCTGCGTTTTGGGTCCTTGCCGCCCGCAGCGGCAGTCAGGTCAACCGCAGCCGGTTTTATCGGGACAAAACCAGGCTCCTTGCTTGCTGTCATTGTCCGGCGTCAACGGCCGTCCCGGTTTCCGTTGCATGGAGCTCCTTGAGGATGCGGCGCCATTGACCATATTGCTCATCGACTGTGCCCGACAGAGTAACCGTGCGATCCTCCAGTTCTATGGAGTGTGGTTGTATTTCCGAATCCAGCGATGCGGAAATTTCCTCCAGCGCTTCTACATGGATTTTCGCTTCCTCGCGCTTTTGCAGGCCACTCTGTATTGCCGTGGCGCCAGCGCCGATGCCTACCCAGCCGGCGGTGCGTGCAGTCCTGCTATCAACTCCTTGCGCCAGGATACCGGCCAGCACTGCCAGGGCGCCACCGATGAGGCGGGTGTTCGCTTCGGATTTGACCTCCCGCAACGCTTGACTCTCCAGGTAAAACGCCTCGCGCCACTCCCGGTATGGCGCCTCCATCTGGTTGACGAACGAGGCATAGTACTGTTGCAAGGTATCGACAAAAATATAGTCGCGCTCGCGGATCTGGCGCAGCTGCTGCATGGCCGGGTCGCCCGTCGCGGGCAGGCGCTTGACGGTGTAGCGTCCCTTGTTATCCAGCGCCAGGTAATCGTGGAACAGTTCAGGCGAGAAGTCGCGGGCAAATTTCAGTTCGGCAACGGTGCGTATCGTCCTGATCTCCCCGGCGCTGAGCAGGCTGCGATAAGCCAGCATATCGTTCGCAATCTGATTGTAAATCTTCTGAAACGGCTCGCGGTTGTTGGAGGTGCGGTCATCATAAGAGTACTTACCGGCCACTTCCGTGTATTTCTTACTGAACCAGCGTTTGCCGGTGGCGTCTTCCACGCTCACGCGTAACCACAGGTTCTCACCGTCTGACTTCAGGATTTCCCCATCCACCCACACATCCATTTCACTGAGCCGATCCGGTATCACCCGCACTACGCCCCAGTTACCGCTATGTTGCAGAGTCTCCATCAGCTGGTACGGGACGAACCGCGCCTCCGCTGCGCGGATTTCCGGAAACACGCCTTCTTCCTCGGCGCTGATGGCGTCGGTGCCGGGATTGAAGATGCCGACGCCCACATCCAGCAACAGTTCTTCAGGCGTTGCCTGTGCCTCTAAGGTTACCTGCTCGTAGCTGGATGTCTTTACGGTGGTGGTGTTACAACCGGCCAGGGCGAAACACAGCGCTACGACCACTGCAATCTGATTTGTTCTCATCTTAAATCTCGCTTGTACTTACGGTATTCATCCCACAGTTTTTCCTTTAACTCGGGGTCCTGCTCTTTCATGGCGGCTTCGCGCAACTGGCGCGCGATGATGTCGTCATCCTTGGCATCAGCCAAATCCGGCGGCACCTGACTGTGGCTGGGCGTTGGGGTATTCCCCTCACCCTTGACAGAGATGGGGTCACTGTCAACCAGCGCGGTTTGCAGCGGTTCCCCGGCTGACCCGTCCATGGTGGCGTCGGCCGCGGCAAAAGCGTCGTCTTCGGCATAGCCACCGCCGTCTTCCCGGTCTGCCCGTTCATTGTTGGCCTGCTGTTCGCTCAACATCACCCGGTCAAATTCCGCAAAACCCTGTTCCAGTTCTTCACCCAGAACCTGCTTCTTTTCGGCACCAGTCATTGTCGGGCTGCCGGCGCCGGAGCCAGGCCCGGCGCCGGCTTCACCTTGAGCGCTGGCCTCACCCTGCCCGGCGGCGGCAGGGCGGCGCTCCAGCGCTTGTAAGGCTTCAGCCAGGATTTCATCCTCGCTCTTTACCGGCCCGCCGGCGCCGGCGGACGTTGTTCCGGCGGACTGTTGTTGGGTGCTGCCCTGGGTCGATGAGGGAAGGCCATTGCCCCCGGCGGATGTTGCCCCAGGTTGTGGCGTCGGCACGGAAATCCTGCCCGGCGCCGGCGCGCCCGGCGTGTCACCCGAACCAGGGGCCGAACCGGAGGGCAACCCGGGCATACCCGGCGCTTCCACCCGGACGGATGGGCCTGAGGGTGCGGATG
>JAPORZ010000107.1 GCA_026709915.1 Gammaproteobacteria bacterium | reverse complement strand
TTCCGTTTCCTTCATTTTCAATCACTTACGTGATTAAAAATGGCAGTATATCCCTATACTGCACGGGCGCCTCTAATTTAAGAGGTGCCCTTTAATCCACTATACGAATTTTATTGCCTATTGTCTCTACCGGTTCGCCCTTTTCAAAGCGCGGCCGGTAGATGCGTCCGCGGATGGTGCTCTTGGCCTTCCTGCGGGCGGAGGTGGCGTCCGGTGGCTCGGATTCGATGATCTGCACGTTTCTTGCGCGCCCGGAGCGGGATACGTCAAATGAGGCGAGCACCGATGTGGTTTTCTCTGCTTCCACCTTGTCATC
The DNA here is from genome assembly GCA_026709915.1 of Gammaproteobacteria bacterium. GTDB lineage: Bacteria > Pseudomonadota > Gammaproteobacteria > Eutrophobiales > Eutrophobiaceae > JAAXHV01. The sequence goes on along the minus strand of JAPORZ010000107.1, from coordinate 7,467 downwards.
GACTTCGGGCAGTGGCAGGCGCAGGGCCGGCAGGTTGTGCGGCTTGCCGAATAATTCCGCAATAGTTGCCGCGTGCTGCGCGTCGTCAGCCAGTAACAGGTAGGCGTCCTTGTAGTTCTGGTAGGCGGTGGTCTTCTTGCCCCTGAGCAGGTTCCAGTCGCCCAGGTGCACCAGGGCCTTGGCATGAGAGTCCCGAGGCAGCTCCGGGTTGTGCTCATGGATTTGCACTATCCAGCGCAGCGCCTTGCCCACGGCCGCGATGCGCTGTCCCATGGCGAAGTCCTTGCTGCCGGACTGGGAGGCATAGTAATTCGGGTCGGGTACCCGGATGGTGTTGCAGATGCGTCTGGCGCCGCCGTTGGGAGTGGGCACGGTGCGGCACATTACCTGCGTCCGGGTCGGGCTGCCGACCCCGTGGAACTCGTTCTGCGGGGTGTTGGCAACTTCAATGGCATACTGGTAATTGGTCAACGCCCTGCCGTAGAGCGGGTCGATCAGCCGCGGGTCGTCCTCCCCGTACTGGCGTTCCAGGATGGCAATCGTATCCTTGAAGAGTTTTTCCGATTCACCGATGATCCTGATGGCGCTGCCTTCCAGCAGGTTTTCCTTGTAGGCTTTCAGTTTCCAGCGCCCGACCATATCCACCACGGGCAACAGGCGCGGGTCGCCGGCCTCGTAATTGCGCTTGTGTATCCACAGCAGTTGCTGGTAGTTGCGATCCACGGCTCCCCAGTCTGCCTTGGCGATATTACTTTTGATGAGTTGCTCCAGGATAAGCACCTGGCCGGTGCTTTGCAGCCCCTCGTTAACGCGCTTGATCTGCAGCGCGCGCATGAACGCGCCCACCGCTTCCTCATGCTGTCCGGCATTCTGATACACCAGACCCACAGAGAGCAGATATTCGCCGGTGCCGGGGTCGTAAACGCCATGTTCCGCTTCCCGGGCCTGGATTTTTCGTTCGTATTCCGCGATAGAGCGGCCCGGGTCTTCGGTGTTGGCGGCGCCCGCGCTAATCCCGCAGGGCAGGAAGGCAAGCAACGCCACAAAGCAGATTCGGATTGAACCTGGCGCAAATTTCATTACAATGTCTGTGGTTGTAGTCGGTTTGTTCACTCACCAAGTATAGCACTTCCGGGAACGCTGCTGGTTATCTCAGGTACCCGACAGTGCTGCCCATTTTACACCAACACCTTGCAGGAGGAGGTTTCAGGCATGGGAAGAGTAGCAGTAGTAACAGGGGGCACCCGCGGCATCGGTGGCGCCATCTCAATCGCCTTGAAGGAGGCGGGTTATCGGGTCGCGGCAAATTATGTCGGCAACGATGAGGCAGCCGCCAGGTTCAAGGAGGTCACCGGCATTGACGTGTATAAATTTGACGTGGCCGATTTTGACTCGTGCCGGGACGCAGTCGCGCAGATAGAGCAACACCTCGGCCCCGTGGATGTGCTGGTCAACAATGCCGGGGTGACCCGCGACGGCACCATGCACAGGATGGATTACGAGCAGTGGGACAAGGTCATACAAACCAACCTGGGTTCCTGCTTCAACATGTCGCGCTGCGTGGTCGATGGTATGCGCCAGCGCGGTTTCGGTCGTATCGTGAACATCGGCTCAATCAACGGTCAGGCCGGGCAGTACGGCCAGGTGAACTACGCCGCCGCCAAGTCCGGCATACACGGCTTTACCAAGGCGCTGGCGCAGGAAGGCGCAGGCAAGGGCATTACCGTCAACGCCATCGCACCGGGTTACATCGACACCGATATGGTGCGGGCCGTGCCGGAAAACGTGTTGGAGAAAATTATTGCCCGAATTCCGGTGGGGCGGCTGGGCAAGGCTGAGGAAATCGCACGCGGCGTGCTGTTCCTGGTCAATGACGAAGCGGGGTTTATTACCGGTTCCACCCTCAGCATCAATGGCGGCCAGCACATGTATTGAGGAGCCGGATCAGGTAAAGGCGCCTCTCATCAGGCCGCTAACGCGTCCACGGCCGGGAAGTAATCGTAGTGCAGGTCCTGCGCCACGGCTTCGCAGGTCACGCGTCCCTGGTACACGTTCAGGCCGTTGCGCAAGCCTTGGTCATCCATGAGCGCCGGCCTTACCCCCCTGTCGGTCAGCGCCCTGATGTAGGGCATGGTGGCATTGTTAAGCGCCAGCGTGGAGGTGCGCGGCACTGCGCCGGGCATGTTGGCGACGCAGTAATGCACCACGCCATCGACCACATAGGTCGGGTCCTGGTGCGTGCTGGGCCGCGAAGTCTCGAAGCAGCCGCCCTGGTCAATGGCCACATCCACCAGCACCGACCCCGGTTTCATGCGTGTGACCAGGTCTTTACCAATCAGTTTCGGCGCGGTGGCGCCCGGCTTCAGTACTGCGCCGATGATCAGTTCCGATTGTAATGCGTATTCCTCTATCGCATCCCGCGTCGAATAAATGCACTTCACCCGCCCGCCGTACTCTGCGTCAAGCTGACGCAGGCGCGGCAGCGAGCAATCCAGCAAAGTGACGTCAGCGCCCATCCCTAAGGCCATGGCCGCGGCGTTATCGCCGACCACGCCGCCGCCAATGACCAGCACTTTGGCCGGCGCCACGCCGGGAACGCCGCCCAGCAGCACCCCGGCGCCGCCCTGCGCCTGTTCCAGGCAGTGCGCCCCGGCCTGTACCGACAGCCGTCCTGCCACCTCGCTCATGGGCGCCAGCAAGGGCAGGGTGCGATCCGGCGCCGTTACCGTTTCATAGGCAATGGCGATGGCGCCGGAATCCAGCAGCAACCGGGTTTGCATCGGGTCCGGCGCCAAGTGCAGGTAGGTGAACAAGGTCTGGCCGGGGCGCAACAAGCGGCATTCATCGGGCTGCGGTTCCTTGACCTTGATGAGCAGGTCGGCCTCGGCAAAGACCTGGCCGACATTGGCCGCAATGCGGGCGCCGGCGCTGGTATAATCGGCATCAGACATGCCGATGGCGGCGCCGGCGCTGGTTTCTACCAACACCTGGTGTCCGGCCTGTACCAGTTCACTCACGCCGGCAGGCGTCAACCCCACGCGGTACTCATGGTTTTTGGTCTCTTTGGGTACGCCGATGTGCATTTTGTCTCCCCGCTTGACGTTACGCTGAACATGGCAACATCAGACCAGTGTAGGCGAAACGAAACAGAATTTCTTTGCGAAATATTAGATAAAATCGTGTAGAATTAGAATTATCTTCAGTTTATAAATAAAATTACCAAATAAAATTCTAATGATGTCTTTAGATAGAATAGATCACGCCATCCTGCATGAGCTGCAGCTCGATGGCCGCATCAGCAATGTCAGGTTGGCCGAGCGGGTGAACCTGTCCGAATCCGCCTGCCTGCGCCGGGTCAGATTACTGCAGGAGGCAGGGGTCATCGGTGGCTATGTGATGCTGATCAACCAGGCGGCGGTTGGCTTACCGGGCAACGTGTTCGTGGAAATCGCGCTGAACCGTCAGCGCCGGGAGGACCAGGATGAATTCGAATCTGCCCTGGCCCAGGTGCCTGAGGTCATGGAATGCTACCTGATGTCCGGCGATTACGATTACCTGTTACGAGTCGTCGTAGCCGATGCCGCCGATTATGAGCGCATCCACCACGAGCAGTTGACCACCTTGCCCGGAGTGGCCCGGGTCAAATCCAGCTTCGCTCTGCGCGCAGTGACCAAACGCACGGAACTGCCCATCCCTGCCTGGTATTTCCCTCATGCGTTATAATACCCGCACCGAGCTTAAACAATATCCTCCAGGATCCATTCATGTCAGACAAAATACACTATCAGGTTGAAGATGGCATTGCCGTTATCACCATTGATAATCCCCCCGTCAACGCCATGTCGGCGGCAGTCCGGCAGGGTTGCTGGGACGCCCTGGAGCGGCTGGCGGCGGATGCCTCGGCCCGGGCCGCGGTGCTGATCTGTGCCGGCAGGACGTTTATCGCCGGCGCCGACATCACCGAATTTGATAAACCCGTCGTGGACCCCTGGCTGCCCGAGGTGGTGGAAAAATTCGAGGCTGCGGAGAAACTGGTCGTCGCCGCCATTCATGGCGCCGCCCTGGGCGGCGGGCTGGAGACGGCCATGGGCTGCCATTACCGCTGTGCAGTACCCGGCGCCAGGATGGGGCTGCCGGAAGTCCACCTGGGGTTATTGCCGGGAGCCACCGGCACGCAACGCCTGCCGCGTCTGGCTGGCGCCCGCAAAGCCCTGGACCTGATGATCTCAGGGCGCCAGATCAATGCCAAAGAAGCCCTGGAGGCCGGTATCATCGAAAAGCTGATCGATGGTGACCTGCGCGCCGGCGCCATCGCCTGGGCCAGGGAGTTGCTGGATAGCGGCGCGCCGATTAAGCGAGTGAGCCAACTTGATATCGACGCCAGCGACGCAGATACCGCCTTTTTTGCCGAATATGAGCAAAATCTGGCGCGCAAGGCGCGGGGCTTTTTCGCGCCGGGGCAGATCGTGAAGTGCGTGCAGGCAGCCTTGCGCGAACCCTACCGGGAGGCGCTGGCAACGGAACGCCGCCTGTTCAATGAATGCAAAGCCTCCACCCACTCCCAGGCGCAACGACACCTGTTTTTTGCAGAGCGGGAAGCAGCCAAAATACCCGATGTCCCGAAAACCACGCCGGCACGGGAGGTAAACAATGTGGCCGTCATCGGCGCCGGTACCATGGGCGGCGGCATTGCCATGAATTTCGTTAATGCCGGTATCCCGGTAACGCTACTGGAAGTGGATCAGGCCGGTCTGGAACGCGGGTTGGGGGTCATCCGCAAGAATTATTCGATTGCAGTGGACAAGGGACGTATGCGCGCCGCGCAACTGGAACAGGCCATGGCACTGCTCAGCCCCACCACCGACTATGCGGACCTCGCCGCCGCCGACCTGGTCATCGAAGTCGTGTTCGAGAATATGGACATAAAAAAGCAGGTATTCACCAGATTAGATGAGGTCTGCAAAGCAGGCGCCATCCTGGCGAGCAATACCTCCAGTCTGGATTTGAACCAAATCGCGGCGATGACAAAACGTCCCGAAGACGTCATCGGCATGCACTTCTTCGCGCCCGCCAACATTATGAAACTGTTGGAAATCGTGCGTGGCGAACACACCGCCGGCGATGTCATCGCCACGGCCATGGCCGTGGCTAAGAGGATCCGCAAGGTGGGCGTGCTGGTTGGCGTTTGCTTTGGCTTCGTCGGCAACCGCATGTTTTTCCCATACATCAGAGAGGCGCAACTGATGATGCTCGAAGGCGTCCCGCCGCAGCGGGTGGACCAGGTGGCGTTTGACTGGGGCATGGCCATGGGGCCGCACGCGGTGATGGACTTGTCCGGGCTCGACATCTTCTACAAACTCAATAACGAGTGGCAAGACCGGCCCGACGATCCGGTGTATTGTCGCATGACCAGCGTCCTCACCGAAATGGGACGTCTGGGCCAGAAGACCGGCGCCGGGACCTATCGCTATGAAGGCAGGAAAGCCATGCCCGACTCCCAGGTAATGGACATCGCCCGGCGCGAGGCACAGGCGTTGGGCGTGAAACAGCTGGAAATCAGCGATGAGGAAATCATCGAACGCCTGCTCTATTCTATGATCAACGAAGGCGCGCGGGTGCTGGCAGAGGGTATCGCCATCCGCCCCGGCGATATCGACGTGATCTTCGTTAACGGCTACGGCATGCCGCGCTACCGCGGCGGCCCCATGAAGTATGCCGACATGATCGGTCCGGATAAGATCTGCGCCGCGGTGGAAAAATACCGCGCCCGCTACGGTGACCTGTGGTGGACTCCGGCGCCGTTACTGGAACAACTGGCCCGCGCCGGCAGCAGCTTTCAGGCGTGGAGCGAGCAACGCAAGTAACTGCGCAAATGAAGGACCAGCGCGCCGGCGCGCAGCCCCTGCAAACCCGACCTGTTGCCGGCTGGCAGCAGCGCCGCCGCGCTTGCCGTAAGGTATGCCCTCCGTGGCATTTTTAGAGACGCCCATAACCTGACAGAAGAGTTTCTTGCAAACGTCTGAACAAACTCTGCGCAGGACTGCACTCATCGTGGTCTGCCTGGGCGCATTCATCACGCCGTTGATGTTGTCCGCGGTCAACGTGGCCATCCCCGTCATTGCCCCAAGTCTGGCCATGGACGCCATTACCGCAAGCTGGGTGCCGCTGGCGTACCTGCTGACCAGTGCGGTATTCCTGTTGCCATTCGGGCGTATGGGCGATATGTACGGGCGCAAAAAAATGTTCCTGTCCGGCATGACCACGGTAACCGTGGCTTCGCTGCTCGCCTCTTGCAGCCAATCTGCATTGTTGCTGATTCTGTGCCGTGCCTTGCAAGGCATGGGCGCGGCAATGTTGTTCGGCACCGGCATCGCCATCCTCTCGTCCGTTTATCCGCCGGAAAAACGCGGCAAGGTGCTGGGCCTGTCGGTATCTTCGGTGTATCTGGGGCTGACCTGTGGACCATTTGCCGGTGGCTGGGTGACCCAGCAGTTCGGCTGGCGCGCGGTATTTGTGTTCCATGTCCCGGTGGTACTGCTGGTTATCCTGCTGGCCCTGGTGCACCTGAAAGGAGAATGGCGCGGCCCTGCAGGGCAGAAATTCGACCTGCCCGGCACCTTTCTGTACGCCGCCACCGTCATTGCCCTGATGTACGGGTTCTCAACCCTGCCGCAGCCCTCCGGGTTCGGGCTGCTGCTGCTCAGCGGCATCGGTTTCGTTGCGTTCTACAAGTACGAAAAAAACCTGCAACATCCCCTGTTCAACGTCAACCTGTTCAGCGGCAACCCGGCGCTCACCTATTCGTGTCTGGCTGCGGTGCTGATGTATTCCTCCATGTTTTCTGTAACGTTTCTGATGAGCCTGTACCTGCAGAATATCAGGGGCTTCAATCCACAGCTTGCCGGGATGTTCCTGATCTCGCAACCACTGGTGATGACTATTGTCTCGCCGCTGGCAGGAAGGTTGTCGGATCGTTACGAGCCGCGCCTCCTCGCGTCTTCCGGCATGGGCGCAACCGCGCTCGGTCTGGCCTTGCTTGCCACCGCAGGCGCCGCCACACCAGCCGCAGCCCTGGTCCTCACCCTCATGCTTGTCGGCCTGGGTTTTTCCCTGTTTGTCTCGCCCAATACCAATGCCATCCTCAGCTCTGTGGACACAAAACACCTGGGCGCAGCATCGGGAATGGTAGCGACCACGCGGGTGTTCGGGCAGATGTCCAGCATGGGCATCGTAACCCTGGTATTTGCCCTGCTGCTGGGTCCGGTACAATTCACCCCGGACCTGCACGGCCCACTGCTCACCAGCATCAAAGCCAGCCTGATTGCAGGATCAATCCTCTGCTGCTTCGGTATTTACTTCTCCCTTAAAAGGGGCAACATCCGCTGACACAAACCACCCTCCCGCAGCCGTAGGGTCAGCGCCACCTCCATACCACCCATCACCTCCCCGCCCCGGTTCAACTTCATA
>JAPORZ010000239.1 GCA_026709915.1 Gammaproteobacteria bacterium | reverse complement strand
CATTCACCATACTATACCCGTCCTGGTATAAGAACGGGGAGTTTTGCGCATCGTTATACAGGTCGTCGGTGTAACGGTAATCACCCCGCACCGCCAGCGAGCCCCAGGATAACGGGTGGGTGTATTCTACCGAGATATTCACCGTGGTCTCCGGCGTATTGGGCAGTCTCGTATCGAGGTTCACCGCCTGCGCCACGTTGGTCGTGGGCAGGTTGAGCGCGTCGTATTCGGCGTCGATGTAACCAAAACCGGCATTGAGTAACAGGCGTTCATGCAATGCCGCCGTCAGTTCCACTTCCATGCCGATGATGTCGGCGACACCGGCATTTTGCGTCAGCGGACCGCCGCCGGTCTCGAACAACTGAATCTGCACATCGCTGTACTCGCTGATAAAACCCGCCGCATTGATGCGCAGGCGGTCATCGAGTCCCTGCCACTTAAACCCGACTTCGTAGGACTCCAGGGTCTCCGGGTCGAACGGCAAGGGATTGGCGCGGGGCACCACATAACGGTAATTAAACCCGCCGCTCTTGTAGCCATCGGCATAGGTAAAGTACAACAGCGTATCGTCACGCAACTGGTACTCCAGCCCGGCGCGGAAATTCAGTTCATCGAATTTCTCCGACACCCGATCCCACAATACCAGTTGCTCAGCCGGACCCGGCGCCGTCACGGGCGGGCCCAGCAACGCCAGCACTGCGATATTGCCCGGGAACGGATCGGGGGAGATGTATTGACGATAGCCAAAGCCCTTGTTGTCCTCGGTATAACGCATCCCGAAAGTCACGGCTATTTGCTCGGTGAGGTCAAATGTGCCTTGACCGAACACCGCCTTGCTGTCGTTGTCCACCGTGACGTAATTGTTGATATAAAGCGGCAGCGCAATCAGCCCGGCCGGTGTTGGCAACGCCCCGTAAATAGGCACGAATACGTTATCTGTGCCGTTTTCCTCAAAATAGTAAGCGCCCAGCACGTATTGCAGGCGCTCATTGAACCCCCTGCCGGTAAGCTGGACTTCCTGACTGAATTGCTCGTGGCTGTAATTGGGGTTGGTGGTTTCCGTGATTGCGATGGAGGAATTATCCGGGTCGCGATAAAACCCACCCTCTGTGTCGCGATATGACGTGATCGACTTGAAATCGAACAGCGGCAGCGACCAGGAAAAAGTCAGGGTCGCGCCAAAACTTTCCAGGTCCGTACCGGTGGGCCCGGTAGCCAGGGTTTGGTCCTTCTCTCCCGGCAAAAATTCCTCAAGAGTATAGGGCACGGCGCCGGGGTTGGCTGGCACGAACACCTGGTTGTAGGCCCAGGTGCTGCTGGGCGCCAAGCCCTGTGCAGGCACGCCGGGGAACTCGGTGATGCCGACCATCACGCTGCCGGCGCTCTGCTCATCGATATTGGTGTAATCCACGGTCGCATACAGCTCGATGTCAGCGGTCGCTTCCAGCAGGAACGAGCCACGCGCCGACTGCCGGTCCTCATCGCCCAGCCGGTCGCCCACCGCGATGCGGTCCACAAACCCATTCCGGTGCTTGCTGGAAAACGCAAACTTGGCGCCGAACTTGTCCGTCACGGGCACATCCAGTGAACCCTTGAAATCAGTCCGTTCGAACTCCCCGAAGGTGGCTTCGACCATGCCGCCGAACTCCTTGGCCGGGCGCTTGGTGGTGATATTGATGGCGCCGCCGATAGTGTTGCGCCCGAACAGGGTGCCTTGAGAGCCGCGTAGTATTTCTATGCGCTCGATGTCCACCACATCCAGCACGCCGCCCACGGCGCGGGATGAATACACGCCATCAATATAGGTGCCAACCCCGGGGTCGGTCGTCAGGCCGAAATCCAGTTGACCCACCCCGCGGATAAACACCGCGGCGCCATTGGATAAGCCACTGATGGGCGCAGTGGTATCGAAGATGACGTTGGGAGTGAAATCCGCCAGCTTCGATATGTCGTTGATCATACGCCCTGCCAGCGCCTCCTCCGTGAACGCAGTGATGGCGATAGGCGTATCTTGCAGGTTTTCCTCGCGCTTTTGTGCGGTGACGACGATCTCCTCTATCTGCGGGTAAACGGCAAAGGGAAAAAACAGTACGGTGACGACAGCGCTTAACAGCAGCACACGACAATGGTATATCATGGTTTTACCCCCTTACGGACGGCGCTCTTCGGCATCCTTGTACGGATGTATTGTGTAAGGGCACTGTATAGATATGCGCAGAGCCGGGCTTAGTCAAAGCGGAAGTAAAACATGGATGAAACGGATCAGGCAGCGCGCTGCCATCGGCCAGATCAAAAAACAGGTATACAATGTATCCATGTCACAACTGATGCACAATTTATCTGAACGCATCGATCGTTTCAGCGAATTCATCGGCCGCAGCCTGTCCTGGCTGGTGCTGGCGCTGGTGTTGCTGGTGGGTTATGACGTGACGATGCGCTATTTCTTCCTGAGTGGGTCCATTGCCATTCAGGAACTGGAATGGCATTTGTTTGCGCTGATATTCCTGCTGGGCGCGGCATATACCTTAAAACACGATGACCATGTGCGGCTGGACCTGTTTTATCGCAGCCGGTTCATGTCGGATTATCGCCGGGCCTGGGTCAACCTGGTTTGCACATTGCTGTTCCTGATCCCGTTTTGCATACTCATCATAAAAAGTTCCTGGCCCTTCGTCGCCCAAGCCTACCAGTTTGCCGAAGGCTCTCCTGACCCGGGCGGGTTGCCGTATCGCTGGGTGCTCAAAGCGGCGATACCGTTGGGGTTTTTCCTGTTGATCATACAGGGCCTCAGTGAGGCGCTGAAAAACCTGTGCTTCATTCTGGACCATAAATCCGGCAGATCGGTGGGGCAGCAATGACCGTCTGGATCGTCCTCATGTTCATCAGCCTGATGCTCCTGCTGATGCTGGGCTATCCGGTTGCATTCACCTTAGGGGCGGTGTCGCTGCTGTTCGGCGGGGTGTTTCTGGGGTTCGATTTTTTCCACCTGTTACCGCTCAGGATTTGGGGGGTAATGACCAATTTCACCCTGCTGGCGGTGCCGCTGTTCATTTTCATGGGCATTGTGCTGGATAAATCGGGGCTGGCGGAGGACCTGCTGGAAACCATGGGGCTGTTGTGCGGGCGCCTGCGCGGCGGGTTGGCCCTGGCGGTCGTGATCGTCGGCGCGCTGCTGGCCGCCACCACCGGTGTGGTCGGCGCAACCGTAGTGACCATGGGCATCATCGCGCTGCCCACCATGCTGCGCCGGCATTACTCCCGGCAGCTTGCCACCGGCACTATTGCTGCGGCCGGCACTCTGGGACAGATTATCCCGCCGAGTATTGTCCTGATTCTGCTGGGTGACGTAATGGGTGTGCCGGTCGGACGCCTGTTCATCGGCGCGGTGGCGCCGGGGATGTTACTGGTGGCGCTGTTCCTGGTCTATATCAGTGTGTATGCCTGGCTCAAACCGGAGGTTGCCCCCGCCATCACGGCGGCCAGTGACGAGCGCCTGCTGCGCAAGGTATTCCTGACCCTGCTGCCGCCACTAATCCTGGTGCTTGGCGTGCTGGGTTCCATCTTCCTCGGCATTGCCTCGCCCACAGAGTCGGCTGCGGTTGGCGCCTTAGGTGCGCTGTTGCTGGCGTTGTTGCACGGACAACTCAGCTTGGCGCGATTATGCGAAGCCATGCAGCTTACCACCCGCCTGACCAGTATGGTGTTCCTGATCCTGATCGGCGCCACTGCGTTCGGCCTGGTATTCCGGGGTATGGGCGGCGACCACCTGGTGCTGGATGTGATGACCAATCTGCCCGGCGGCGCCTTGGGCTTTCTCATCGTCAGCATGTTGCTGATCTTCCTGTTGGGCTTTTTCCTGGATTTCCTGCAAATCTGCTTTATCGTCGTGCCCATCCTGACGCCTATTGCCGCTAGTATGGGTGTGGATTTGTTATGGCTTGCCGTGCTGATTGCCATCAACCTGCAGACTTCGTTTTTGACCCCGCCCTTCGGGTTTTCCCTGTTTTACCTCAAAGCGGTGGCGCCGCGGGAAATCCGCATCCAGCATATCTACCAGGGCATTGTTCCCTTCATCCTGATACAGATCGCCACCATCGGCCTGCTATGTCTGTTCCCCACCCTGGTCACCTGGCTGCCTGACCTGATGGACCGGATGCAGGGGTTGTGAGGCTGCACGGCCATCTCTAATTTTTGCAGGGTTTAGAGGTGGCTTTATGGAAGGTTCGCAATGAGTGGCGAGTTACCGCAGGGCGTTGATGACCGGCTGCGTTTCCGGGCGGATGCCGCGCCACAGGTAGAAGGATTCGGCGGCTTGTTCTACCAGCATGCCGAGGCCGTCGCTGAGGCGCGCGGCGCCGTTGTCAGCAGCCCAGCTCAAAAACGCCTGAGCCGCCTTGCCATAGACTATGTCATAACAGCAGGAGTCAACGGCCAGGATGCCGCTCGGCAAGGGCAGGGGCTGCCCGGCCAGGCCCGCAGCAGCGCCGTTGATTACCAGGTTGTAGGGACCGTCTGCGGGTTCGTCAAAGCCTTGTGCGCGCAGTATGTCCCGGGCTTCGGGAAACAGTTTCAGCAGTTGCCGCGCGCGCGCCGGGGTACGGTTGATAATGGTCACTGCCGCCGGTTGTTCGTCCAGCACATTACCCAGCACGCTCCTGACTGCTCCGCCCGCGCCCACCAGCAGCACCCGTCTGCCGCGGAGCTGCATGCCATTGGCGTGCAGGTCGCGCACCAGCCCCACGCCATCCGTGGAATCACCGAAAACCCGGCCATCAGCGTCAAAGCGGATCAGGTTGGCCGCGCGCGCGCGGTCGGCGCGCGCGCTGCTGTGATTAATGTATGCCCAGGCCTGCTCCTTAAAGGGGAGGGTAACGTTCAGCCCCCGTCCGCCCGCTTGTCGGAACGCCGCCACGCGCTCGGCAAATTCATCGGCAGGGGAGAGTAGGGCGCGGTACTGCAACGACTCCCCGGTCTGCTCGGCAAACAGCCCGTGGATGCGGGGCGACAGGCTGTGTGCAATCGGGTTGCCAATAACGGCATAGGTGTCCATGGCGAGATTGTATCGCTTTTACATCCATTGTTATACCGGGTCGGAGTTATGGCCACCTCTAATTTTTAGAGGTGGCCTTATCCCTTTGCGTTACAGCGCGACGCTACCCTTCTCTCCTGTCCTGATACGAATGGCATCATCCAGACCCAGCACAAAGATCTTGCCGTCACCGATCTTGCCGGTGCCGGCGGCCTTGCAAATCGCCTCCACAGCGTCGTCGAGCTGGTCGTCATCCAGGGCAATCTCAATTTTTACCTTGGGCAGAAAATCAACAACGTATTCTGCCCCCCGGTAAAGTTCGGTGTGGCCTTTCTGTCGGCCGAAGCCTTTTACTTCGGTAACAGTCAGGCCTTTGATACCGATTTCCGACAGCGCATCGCGCACGTCATCAAGTTTGAATGGTTTGATTATGGCCGTGAGTAATTTCATTTTTTCATGTCCTGCTGTTGGTAAAAATGTTGCTGTGGAAGCGACTATATAATATAGCCACGTTCATCATGTAAGACAATATCCAGCCCTTCCTGCTCTTCGTCCGCCGATACCCGCAAACCGACCAGGAGATCCACCACCTTGAGGATAATATAGCTGGCTATGCCGGTGTAAACCACCGTGGCAAGCACGCCAATGAATTGAACGCCCACCTGAGCCGCAATACCGCCGTCTTCCACACCGAAACCTGCGCCGCCCAGGGTTTCCGCACAGAATACGCCGGTCAACAGCGCGCCGATGATACCGCCAACCGCATGTACGCCGAACACATCCAGGGAATCGTCGTAACCCAGCATCCGCTTCAGCTTCACTGACGCCAGGAAACAGCCGATACCTGCGGCAAAGCCGATGGCCAGGGCGCCCATGGGGCCGACAAAGCCCGAGGCCGGAGTGATTGCGACCAGACCGCCTACGGCGCCGGATGCGACGCCCAGCACGCTGGGTTTGCCATGGCTCAGCCATTCGCTGGCCATCCAGCCCAGGGCCGCAGCGGCGGTGGCAATCTGTGTTACTGCCATTGCCATGCCGGCGCCGCCGTCCGCAGCAAGTTGACTGCCGGCGTTGAAACCGAACCAGCCGACCCAGAGCATGGACGCGCCGATCATGGTATAGGTCAGGTTATGAGGCATCATGGGGGTGGTGGGATAACCCTTGCGTTTCCCCAGCACGATAGCTGCAACCAGTCCGGCAATACCGGCGTTGATGTGTACTACGGTGCCACCGGCAAAATCCAGTATGCCCCTGTTACCGAGCCAGCCGCCGTCACCCCAGACCCAGTGGCACACGGGGGCGTACACCAGCGTCAACCAGATGGCCATGAACAATAACACGGCGCTGAATTTCATGCGTTCGGCAAATGCCCCCACAATCAGCGCCGGGGTAATGATTGCAAACGTCATTTGGAACGTCATAAATACGGATTCCGGGATGGTGCCGCTCATGGAATCCACCGTGACGCCCGCCAGGAACAGCTTGTCCAGCCCACCCCAGAAGGCGCCTTCCCCGCCGAACGCGATACTATAGCCGTACAATACCCAGAGCACGGTCATCAGCGCGGTAATGGCAAAGCACTGCATCAGCACCGACAGGACGTTCTTGCTTCTGACCATCCCGGCATAGAAAAGGGAAAGGCCCGGTATCGTCATGAACAATACCAGGGCGGTTGCAGTCAGCATCCAGGCGGTGTCGCCCGCGCTCAGTTCATCGGCTCGTATATGCAAGGGCAGTAACGCTAACGTCATGCCCGCCAGCATTTTTCCTTTGGTCAAATCACAGAATCGTTTCATTCTTACTCTCCGTCAGGTCTTGTCTCAGAGGTGGGGACAAAACGGCTGCTGTCCCCAATAGTTGGAAAATAGTCCGGTTTGCTAAAAACTCATGGAAATACTGCCCACGAGCGCCTCGCAGATCTCTCCGCCACAGTCGTTATCTGCATCATTCCAGGACGCGCTCAAACTCAGCGGGCCCAGGCTTTTACTGATGCCAATACTGTAGTGGGTGTAATTGAAGCCGTCCGGCCCGCTGGTCTTGTCGCCCGCCACATCCTGCCAGCCGACATAGAAGGACAGGCCAAAGCCGTGTGGCAGTGCAAGGTCCAGGGCGCCGTTCAGGTAGATGCCGTCACCATCTTCGCCGAAGAAGTCCGGGGAGTAAGCAATGCCGGCGCTAATGGTTGGTTCCAACGCGCCGGGGAAGGTATAGCCGGTGCTGGCGTACACCTCCACGAAGTTTTCCTCCGGTTGGGCATCGGAACTGGGGTAAATATAATAGAGGCCGCCCACATCCCAACTGAGCCCACCGGGCAGTTCGCCCGAGATACCGCCATAGACATCGATCTCCAAATCTTCGGCAAAATCCACGTTGGAGGCCCAGGTTCCCAGGTAAACTCCTGAAGACGCATGGGCATAATCGATGCCACCCTGTACCGCCGCCTTCTCACTGGTCTGGGAGATACCCCGATAGAGATAATCGGTTACCAACGCAATATTCCCACTGAACTCGTGCGGCGAGTCCTCTGCCTGAACATTCACCGTACAAAGCGCCAGGGTCAGGACTCCCAGGCCGGTCATTTTTATTCGCATGTGATTTCACTCCGATAACTTTGCGCAAATCGCAACAGGCATATTACAAGCATGTTTCATGCCAGTTTTTGCGGGGGTTAAACCGGCAAATTGAGGTAAGATAACCTCTAAACCCTCATGATCAGGGTGTTGCACACCCCGACTGTATGTAAATTTTCAAAATTTACATAGCAAAAATGCCCTCCGTGGCATTTTTAGACACGGAAACGGAAAAACGCGTTTTTCCGTTTCCTTCATTTTCAGTCACTTACGTGACTAAAAATGGCAGCACATCC
>JAPORZ010000121.1 GCA_026709915.1 Gammaproteobacteria bacterium | reverse complement strand
TGGCGCACCTCGCTCAATACGGACGCTGCGGTGTTGTTCAGGAAGCCTCTGTGTTGCAGTTGTCGCAGTGAAATCAACGGGATGACGCCGGGTAGGGGATAATCCGAACCGTTTATCAGGCGACTGTGCCAAGCTTCGGTTGCAAGCAGGGTTTGCAACACCGGGGCGGGGCGGTTGCGTTGGATGACGGCCGAGATGTCGCCGAATAACCGGCCTTCGTAGCGCGGGTCGTTCAGCAGGCGTGCAAACAGGCTGAAATTGCTTACCTCGGGGCCGTTGGAACCTTGATCGAGATCGTGGCCTTGCCCCAGCGAGGCGCAGTGCGCGACGATTACTTTCACGCCGTGCTCCAAGGGGCGGCGCAACAGCAACGGGTTGCCGTACTCCTGGCGGCGGCTGCCATGGACTGCGTGTTCATCGCCGCCGTGCGTCAGCAACGGCAGGCGCAGGCGGACCAGTGCGGCATAAAAATCGTCACAGCGGGCGGCGCCGGGGTTCATGCCCATGGCGGGGGGCAGCCACTTTACCGCCCTGGCGCCGGCGTTGCGGGCTTGCTCTAAGGCCTCGAGAGCATCTGCGCGATAAGGGTGCACCGAGGCCGCCCATTCAAACTGCTCCGGGTAGTCCCGGTGCAGGCGCGCGGCCAGTGCATTGGGGGTGTGGAACGCGCTCAGGTCAAGACGGCGCCGGCCGGACTCGTCGTAACTGTAATCAAAGGCCAGCAGCATGAACCGACTGGCCGCCGGGAATCCTTGCTTAAGGGCCAGCAGGCGGGCCAGAAAACTCTCGTCTGCATTATCCGCAACGACGCAGGAGGCGTTCAGGTAGAAACGCGTCTGGGCATATTGCAGGGGATGCCAAAGCGACCTCAGCGCCGGGTTGACCCAGGCGCCATTGCCACTATCGCCCAGGCCCAGCAGATGCACATGCCCATCCCATACCTGCTCCGGGCGCAGGCCGGCAAACGCCTGTTGCACCAGTTCATGGTCGGCCAGGTGCGGTGGCAGGCGCGCGGGCCGGCAAGGGTTGAACAGGAGCGGGCCGGAGCGACAGGCGGACAGCCCCAGACAGCCCATGAGGGACAGGAAATGACGCCGGGACCACGGCTTAGTCTGAAGCCGCAGCGCGGGTTTCTGTTTCATCCTCACTCCGGCGTTTGACAAACCGGCCCAGGATCAGGCCCAGTTCGAACAGCAACCACACCGGCACTGCCAACAGCACCTGAGAGATGATGTCCGGCGGGGTCAGCAACATGCCGACGGTAAACGCGCCGATGATGATATACGCCCGTTTCTTAGCCAGTGATGCCACCGTAGCCAGCCCGGTCCATACGAGCAGGATAATGGCGATGGGCACTTCAAAGGCGATACCGAAGGCAAAGAACATCTTGAGAATAAAGTTCAGGTAATGGCTGATGTCGGTCATTACCGTCACACCGTCCGGGGCGGTTGAGGTGAGGAAAGCGAACAGCAAGGGAAACACGACAAAGAACGCGAACGCGCAACCCAGGTAGAACAGTAACACGCTGCTGGAGATGAGTGGCACCACCAGTCGTCGTTCATTGTCATACAATCCCGGCGCAATGAAAGCCCAGGCCTGGTATAACAGGTACGGCACGGAGATAAACACGGCGACAAAAAAAACCAGTTTGAACGGCGCCAGGAACGGCGCCGCCACTTCGGTCGCGATCATGCTGCTATGCTCCGGCAGCTGCGCCAACAGCGGGCCGGCGATCAGCGAGTAAATGTCATTGGCGAACAGACTGAGGCCGAGGAACACGACAAACACGCAGGCCAGACAACGCAGCAGCCTGTTACGCAATTCGGCCAGATGGGCGATTAAAGGCTGTTCCGTGTCGGTATCAGGACGGGCGGCGCTCTCCGTCATGGGTCCTTGGTGGCCCCGGTTTTGTCGTGCTGGTCGGGCGCGATGTCCAGCAGCTTGTCCATTTGTTCCACTTGCTCGGAAAACTCCCGCACCTCATCCACACGCAACTGCTGTTCAAACTCGTATTTGGCTCGCATCACGTAACGGCGCAGCTGCGCCGTCCACCTGCCGACATCCCGCACCAGTCCCGGCAACCGTTCCGGGCCGGCGACCAGCAACGCCACCACGGCTATGACCAGCAGTTCCCAGAAGCCGACGTCAAACATGGGGGGCGAACCACCTGCAAGAGCTGCGGGTTAAGATGCGGCTGGCTTCCCTTGCCGGCCATCTTCCACCTCGCCTTCAATGACCTTGCCGTCTGCCGGGTCTTTGCCGCCGTCCGGTTCGTCATCCTTGATGGCTTTGCGAAATCCCTTGATGGCACTGCCCAGGTCGCCGCCGATACTGCCCAGCTTCTTGGTCCCAAACAACAGCGCGACAATCACCATAATGATGCCCAGTTCCCAGATACCAAAACTCATGTTTCATCTCCTGTGGAAAAAGTGATTCCCTGGATTATGCCACAGCGTGCGCTAAAAGCGGCGGTAATACGCGCCTGACTCACGCAGGTTTCTCCTTGTTCGTTGTTCTGCTTGCCTTCTCTTCATGCCCGGATGTGCCGAAGCGACGCTCCAGTTCGGACAGGACTTCGGCAGGATGGATATTCAGGTGGGATAACAGCACCAGGCTGTGAAACCATAGATCCGCGGTCTCATGGATGACGCTGTGCGCCTCGCCACCGGTCGCCGCTTCGAGCAGTTCCCATGATTCCTCTTCTATTTTTTCCAGGATGCCGGCCCTGCCCCGCGCATGCAGGGAAGCAACGTAAGACGTTGACGGATCGGCTTTTTTACGATCTATCAGCACATCCGTCAATTCATAAATAATGTTCATTGGTAGTTCTCTCCCTTGCTTGTAGTAACCTCTGAAAATGCCATCCTGGCGCTACGCGGGCGCCGCTACCCGGCGCCCTTTGGGTAGATCTCTGCGGGGGCCTTGAGCACCGGGTCGGCTGCGTCCCAGCCCGAACCCGTCGCGCGCAGGTAGAAACAACTTTCCCGACCGGTGTGACAGGCGATGCCCCCCTGTTGCTCGACGCGCAACAACAGCGCGTCCTGATCGCAGTCCAGCCGTATTTCCCTGACCGTCTGCACATGGCCTGACTGCTCGCCCTTGCGCCACAGTTTATTTCTTGACCGCGACCAGTAAACCGCGCGCCCTTCCGCGCAGGTCAGGCGCAGGGCTTCCCGGTTCATCCAGGCCAGCATCAATACCCGCCCCGTGACATGATCCTGGGCAATTGCCGGGACCAGACCGTCTGCGTTCCAGCGCACCTGATCGAGCCAGTCTGTGTTGCTGGTAGCTGCCATGGCTAGTACTCTTTCAACCTGACATTGTCGTGTTGCGCCGGCTCCTGTCGCAGCTGCCGCATACCGGCACCACAGACCGCGCGCCCCGGCACAGTCCTTACCTCTATGCCGTGTACCGCCAGCGTTTGCTTGGCCTGGTCCACCGTGTATTCGCCGAAATGGAAAATACTGGCCGCCAGCACTGCGTCGGCCTTGCCCACGGCAATGCCTTCGACCAAGTGCTCGAGCGTGCCGACCCCGCCGGACGCTATTACAGGGATGCTGACGGCGGTGCTCACCGCCCTGGTCAGCGGCAGGTCGAAGCCATCCCGGGTGCCATCCCGGTCCATGCTGGTCAGGAGAATTTCCCCGGCGCCGTAGCGGGTCATGCGTTGCGCCCAAGCCACGGCGTCTATGTCGGTTTCCCGACGCCCGCCATGGGTGAACACGCGCCACGCCAACGGCGCGCCGGGCGCGCTCACCTGTTTGGCATCTATCGCCACCACAATGCACTGGGAACCGAACTCCTGGGTGGCTGCACGCACAAACTCGGGATTGTTGACGGCGGCGGTGTTGATGCTGATCTTGTCGGCGCCAGCATTCAGCAGGCGCCGGATGTCATCCAAACTGCGGATACCGCCACCCACGGTCAGGGGTATGAACACCTGGCTGGCCACGGCTTCGACGACATGCAACATGGTATCCCGCTCCTCATTGCTGGCGGTAATGTCGAGGAAGGCCAGTTCGTCCGCCCCCTGTTCGTCGTACCGGCGCGCCACCTGCAGCGGGTCGCCGGCGTCCTTGATATCAACGAACCTGACCCCCTTCACGACCCGGCCGGCGTCCACATCCAGGCAAGGGATAATACGTTTTGCCAGACCCAATTAACTGCCGTCCCCGGTCGCTGGCGCCTGTTGTTCCGTTTTGCAAAGCTCATTCACCAGGTCGAGCGCCTGTTTCAGGTCCAGCGTGCCTTCATAGATGGCGCGTCCGGTGATGGCGCCGGCAATGCCCTCGCTGGCGACGGAACACAGGGCTTTAATATCCTCTAAGTCCCTGACTCCGCCGGAGGCTATCACCGGTATCGTCACCGACCTGGCAAGCTGCACGCTGCTTGCTATATTGACCCTGCTCAACATGCCGTCGCGACTGATATCGGTGAAAATGATCGCGGACACGCCGTCCTGTTCGAAGCGTTGGGCAATATCGATGACATCGTGGTGCGACAATTTCGACCAGCCGTTCGTGGCCAGCTTACCGTTTTTTGCATCCAGCCCGACGATGACGTGCCCGGGAAACTCCAGGCAGATATCGGAAACGAAGTGCGGCGTGGTCACCGCCCGGGTGCCGATGATGACATAGTTGACCCCCACATCCAGGTAGGTCTGGATGGTGTCTTCATCGCGAATGCCGCCGCCGGCTTGAATTTCGATGTCGGGGTGTTCCTCGGCAATATCGTGGATGATATCGGCGTTCACGGGGCGCCCGGACACCGCGCCGTCAAGATCGATGATGTGCAGCCGCTGCGCGCCCAATTCGACCCACTGCGCTGCCATAGCCACCGGGTCGTTGTTATAAACGGTTTCCTCGCCCAGGTCTCCCTGGCGCAAGCGGACACATTTGCCGTTTTTTATATCAATAGCAGGAATCAACAGCATGTATCACTTCCGTATCTGTAAATCTCTCAGAGGCCACTCTTAAGGCCACCTCCAAAAATGCCGCGGCGGGCGTTTTTAGAGGTTCCCTTAAATATTAGCACAAGATAACGATTGTCAATGTGCCACATCCCAGTTGGCGCCGCTGCCGATTTCAACAACCAGCGGCACACTGAGCTCGGCGGCGCCGGACATGAGGCGGCTTATCTCCCGCGCACAGTCATCTGCCTCGTTTTCCCCCACTTCAAACACCAGTTCATCATGAACCTGCATAATCATCCTGATATTTTTTTCGGAACGCAACAGTTTTTTATCAATTTCGATCATCGCCCGTTTGATAATGTCCGCCGCGGTTCCCTGCATCGGCGCGTTAATGGCAGTGCGCTCTGCGTACTGGCGTCTGGAAGCGCTGCGCGAGTTGATTTCCGGCAGGTACAAGCGCCGTCGGAACAGCGTTTCCACATAACCGGTCTCCCTGGCGAGCAGGCGGGTGCTGTCCATATACTCCTTGACGCCGGGGTAGCGTTCAAAATACGTGTCCACGTAGTGCCGCGCGGCGCTACGGGTAATCCCCAGTTGCCGGGCCAGACCAAACGCCGACATACCGTAAATCAGCCCGAAGTTGATAGCCTTGGCGGCCCGGCGTTGTGCCGCGCTGACCTCGGCCAGCCCCACCCCGAACACCTCCGCGGCGGTGGCCCGGTGAATATCGCGACCCGCCGCAAACGCCGCCAGCAAGGTGGCGTCCGCGGACAAATGGGCCATGATGCGCAGTTCAATCTGGGAATAATCCGCCGCCAGCAACCGCTTGCCGGGCGCGGCGACGAAGGCCTGGCGTATCTTCCTGCCGGCCTCGGTGCGGATCGGGATGTTCTGCAAATTGGGGTCTGATGAGGACAACCTGCCGGTGGCGGCCACGGCCTGGTGATACGAGGTATGTACCCGTCCGCTGACCGGGTTGACCTGTTGCGGCAAGCGGTCTGTGTAGGTGGATTTGAGCTTGCTGACTTCCCGGTGGCTGAGGATCAGCGCCGGCAGCGGGTGCCCCTCCGCAGCTAGTTCCTGCAGCACGGTTTCAGCGGTGGAAGGTTCGCCCGTGGGCGTGGTGGCGGTGACCGGCAAACCCATCTTGTCAAAGAGAATTTCGCGTATCTGCTTGGGTGAGCCGATATTGAATTTCTGTTTTGCCTCCTGGTACGCCTGTTGTTCCGTTGCCTGCGCCTGTTGCGCCAGTTCTGCGCTCTGGCGCGCCAGCATTTCGGTATCGATCATGACGCCGTTGCGCTCCATGCGCGCAAGCACCTGCGAGAGGGGTATTTCTACACGCGCATACAGTTCGCGCAAGCCCGGCTCCCCGGCCAGTTGCGGCCACAGCGTGCGGTGCAGGCGCAAGGTAATGTCTGCGTCCTCTGCCGCATAAGCAGAGGCTTGCTCGACAGGAACCCGATTAAACGGGATCTGTTTAGCCCCCTTGCCGGCCACATCTTCATAGCTGGTGACGGATTTATCCAGGTACTTCTGTGCCAGACTGCCCATATCGTGGCGCGTGGCCACACTATCCAGCACGTAGGATTGCAACATGGTGTCGTGGGCAACGCCATTTAATTCGATGCCGTAGCCGGCAAGTACATTGCGGTCGAACTTCAGGTTCTGCCCGACCGTAAGCGGCTGCTGTGCCTCCAGCAGGGGGCGCAATTTTTCCAGCGCCTTGCGGCGCGAAATCTGCCTCGGTGCGCCTGCGTAATCATGCGCCAGGGGTACGTAAGCCGCCGCGCCGGGGCGCACGGAAAAAGACACTCCCACCAGTTCCGCGCGCAGGTAATCCAAGTCGGTGGTTTCTGTATCGAATGCGAATACTTCGGCCGCGGTCAGTTTGTCAATCCAGCGCTCCAGTTGTTCAACGGTCAGGACGGTTTCATAATTTTCTGCCGTTGGCGTTGCGGCTGCTGCCGGCGTCATCCCGCCGACCGGCTCAGCAAACAAGTCGTCGCGACGCGCTGTTGCGGCCAGCGCCTTCTCCCCGGCCTGCCCATGGCCATACTCAGCGGACGACCCTGGCATTGGTGAGGGCGGGGGAGGCGGCTGTTCCTGTGGCTTGGGGCGCTGCTGCGCGCCCGCAGTTGCGTCAGACTCGGCTTTGCCCATGCTGTTGACTTCCGGCAACCAACTGCGAAAGCCCCAGCGCCGGTAATGTTCCCGTAGCGCCGTCTGGTCCTGAGCGGCGATCACCAGTTGTTGCGGTTGCACCGGCAGTTCCAGGTTGTCTCTGAGGGTCACCAGATCCTTGCTCATGGGAATCTGGTGCAGGTGCGCGCGCAGGTATTCCCCAACCTTACCGGGAAAGCTGTCCGCATTAGCGACGATGGTAGCTAAGCTGCCATGCTGCGTGAGCCACTTGACCGCGGTTTTGGGCCCGACCTTGGGAATCCCCGGCACATTGTCCGAGGTATCGCCGATCAAGGTCAGGTAGTCAACGATGCGTTCCGGCGGCACCCCGTATTTTTCGATTACCCCGGCGCGATCA
The DNA here is from genome assembly GCA_026709915.1 of Gammaproteobacteria bacterium. Taxonomy (GTDB): domain Bacteria; phylum Pseudomonadota; class Gammaproteobacteria; order Eutrophobiales; family Eutrophobiaceae; genus JAAXHV01. The sequence goes on along the minus strand of JAPORZ010000121.1, from coordinate 464 downwards.
AAGCGGGTATTGCTCATGGTATTGATCAGGTGAATATCGTCATTGACGATCTGCGCCAAGTCCTTGTCGCCGGTCGATACCAGGGTTCTCAACCCGGCTTGTTGCGCCCGCGCGGCCAGGGTAGCGATAACGTCATCGGCTTCCACCTCATCGATCAGCAATAACGGCACCCCCAACGCCCGGATGATCTCATGCAAAGGCCGGATTTGCGCCACTAAGTCCGGCGGCGCCGGCGGCCGATTGGCCTTGTACTCGGGATAAATGTCGTTACGAAAACTCTTGCCCTTGGCATCGAACACCACCGCAAAATAATCCGGCCGCTCGGCCTTGAGCAACTTGCGCAACATGTTCACCACCCCGAAAATAGCCCCGGTCGGCTCCTGGTCCGCATTCGTAAGGCCCGGCATGGCGTGGTAGGCTCGGAACAGATAATAAGAACCGTCCACCAGGGTGAGGAGTTTTTT
>JAPORZ010000170.1 GCA_026709915.1 Gammaproteobacteria bacterium | reverse complement strand
GGAAACGGAAAATCATACTTTTCCGTTTCCGTCTCTACAAATGCCACGGAGGGCATTTGTAGAGGTCCCCACCAGCTGTTCGGAAGTGCGGCCGAAGCGGCGTTGCCGGCGCACGTAGGAGGCCAGCGCCCGCTCGAACTCGGCGGTGTCAAAGTCCGGCCAGTAAACGTCGCTGAAATACATTTCCGTATAGGCCAGTTGCCACAACAGGAAATTGCTTACCCGCAGCTCCCCGCCGGTGCGGATGAACAGGTCGGGATAGTCCGGCAGATCCAGGTGGGAGCGCAGCGCTTGTTCGGTAATGTCGGCTGCGTTGCGACCTTGAGCGTGCAGTTCGATAAAGAGTTTTTTGCAGGCGGATACAATTTCCCCACGCCCGCCGTAATTGATGGCAATCACAAGCTGTAAACCGCCATTGCCGGCGGTGTTGCGCGCGGCGCTGCACACCAGTTCCTGTAACTTGTCCGGGAACGCAGAAATATCACCGATAAATTTCAGCCTGACGTTGTTGCTGTTCAACTCATCCATTTCGTCATTCAGCGAGGCCATGAACAATTCTATCAACAGGCCAACTTCGGCATCCGGGCGTTGCCAGTTTTCGCTGCTGAAAACATACACGGTAAGAATTTTGATGCCCCGCCGCACGCTGTGCCGGACCGTGGCGCGCAAGGCGTCGATGCCGGCCTTATGACCGGCGCTGCGCGGCAGTCCCTTATTCTTTGCCCATCTGCCGTTGCCATCCATGACGATGGCGACATGCGCCGGCAGGCTCAAATCTCCATCAACTCCATTTCTTTCTCCTCAAGTACCTGGTCCACCTCCTTGACGTGGGCATCCGTAAGTTGCTGTATGCGCCCTTCGTGCCGGCGTTCATCATCTTCGGTGATAAGCTTTTCCTTCAACATCTCCTTGACGTTGTGGTTGGCGTCGCGGCGGATATTGCGGATCGCGACCCTGGCATGTTCCGCCTCAGTGCGCACCAGCCGGGTCAACTCTTTCCTGCGCTCCTGGGTCAGCGCCGGCAGCGGCACGCGGATAACATTGCCGGCAGTCACCGGGTTCAGGCCCAGGTCGGAGTCACGTATCGCTTTTTCGACCTCGGTCACGGTGTTGCGGTCCCAGGGCGTCACCCCCAGGGTGCGTGCATCCAGCACGCTGATATTGGCGGTCTGGTTCAAGGGCGTCTTGCTGCCGTAGTAATTGACGGGAAGGTGTTCCAGCAGGCTTGGATGCGCGCGTCCGGTGCGAATTTTTGCCAGGTCGTTGCGCAACGCCTTGAGCGTCTTGTCCATACGCTCATCGGCGTCTTTGATAATATCTTCGATCATTTTCTGTCCGACATGGTTAAGAACTGACCAGGGTGCCCTCCGGCAGCCCCTGCGCGGCGCGCAGCAGCGCGCCGGGTTGCATCATATTCAACACGCGCAGCGGCATGTTGTTCTCGCGGCACAGCACGATGGCAGTGGTATCCATGACCGCCAGCTTGCGCTCAATGACGTCATCATAACCCAAAACATCGAAGCGTATCGCCGCTTTATCCTGCATGGGGTCTGCGGAATAGATGCCGTCCACCTTGGTCGCCTTGATCAACAGGTCTGCATCGATTTCGACGGCGCGCAGGCTAGCGGCCGAATCGGTGGTAAAAAAAGGATTGCCGGTGCCGGCGGCAAAGATCACCACGCGCCCCTTCTCCAGGTGACGCACCGCCCGGCGCCGGATGTAGTCCTCGCACACCTCGTTGATCTTGAGGGCCGACATGACCCGGGCAAAGGAGCCAAGTTGTTCTAAGGCATCCTGCAACGCCAGGGAATTCATGATGGTGGCCAGCATGCCCATGTGGTCGGCGCTGACCCGGTCGATACCGGCCGCCGCCAACCCGGAGCCGCGGAAAAAATTCCCCGCGCCCAGCACCAGCGCCACCTGGGCGCGCTGTCGGCTCAGCTCACGGATTTCGCCGGCGAGACGCTTTATGGTCGCTGGATCAATGCCGTACGCGGCGTCGCCCATCAAGGCTTCGCCGCTCAGCTTTATCAGAATTCTTCGATAACGCAGTTCCGCAGGCTCAGGCAAGACCCTGTTACCCCCCGCTCAATCCGGCTTGTTGCATGACTTCGGCGGCGAAGTTGTCCTCTTTTTTCTCCAGTCCTTCACCCACCTCATACCTGACGAAGTCGTTGACCACAGCATTGTGTTTCTTTAGCAGGGCGGCAATGGTAACGTCGGGGTCCTTCACGAAGGCCTGCCCCAGCAAGGTATTTTCCTGCAGGAACTTTCGCATCCGACCACTGACCATCTTCTCAACGATGGCGTCCGGCTTACCTGACTGCGCAGCCTGGGCCAGCTGAATATCCCGTTCCTTGGCCAGTACGTCTGCGGGCACATCCTGTTCCGCCACGCACAGCGGGCTGGCGGCGGCGATGTGCATGGCCAGGTCTTTGGCGAGGTCGGCATTGTCCACAGACAAGTCCACCACAACGCCGATGCGGATGCCGTGCACATAGATGCCCAGCGCGCCGCCGGAACTCTGTTGCACCCGGGCATGGCGCCGCACGCTGATGTTCTCTCCGAGCTTGGTCACCAGTTCCTGTCTGGCGTCCTCCGCCGCTTGCGCGCCGCCGTTCAGGGATGTTGCCGCGTACGCATCGGGTGTTTCGTCGCCCTGCTCTAATAACGCTTCGGCAAGACTGTGCGCAAAGCCCTGGAAGTTTTCATCCCGGGCCACGAAGTCGGTCTCGCAATTCACTTCCAGTACCAGCGCCCGGCTGTCGTCCGCAGCCGCGGCGACGACGATGGTTCCCTCGGCGGCGATACGTCCGGCCTTCTTGGCAGCCTTGGCCACGCCGGATTTGCGCATCGCTTCGATTGCGGCTTCAATATCACCGGCAGTCTCCTGCAGCGCCTTTTTGCAATCCATCATGCCGGCGCCGGTGCGCTCTCTTAATTCTTTTACCATGGAAGCTGTAATTTGCATATTGTCCTCACTACTTTGCCTCTAAACGCTCATGATTCAGGGTGCTGCACACCCCGACTGTCTTGTTTGCTTGTTTCTGCAGGGTTCAAATACTGTACTTGGTCAGACTGACATTACCGGCGGCAGTAAAGGTAATGCCCTCTGCCTCAAGCAGCTTGCGTTGCTCTGAGGCCTGCTCAGCGCTTGTTCTGATGTCGCCTTTGCTGCCAATGATTCTATGCCAGGGCACATCCGGCAGGTCTCGCAACGCCTCGCCCACTTTCTTTGCGCCCTGTGAGGGATTCGGCGCTCCGGCCAGCTCTGCGACTTGCTTGTAGGTCGCAACCCGCCCTGCCGGCACCTTGCTCACAGCCGCAGCGATAGCGCTCTCCCAGCCAACCCCGGTTTCACCTGCGACAGCCGGCGCCACTTCTGCCTGCGCCGTATCACTATCCGCATCAGATACTTCCGCTTTATCCTCCTGTTCCACAACCTGCGCCACTTCTGCCTGCGCCGCATCACCAGCCGCCGTCACCGGCTGTGCCTGCTCCGGAGCCGGTTCTGCCGCTACGGGTTCTGCCTCAACCGGCGCCGTTTTGGCAGCTTCTGACGCAGCGGGCTCTGCCTGGGCTGGCTCTGCCTGTTTCTCCACCCGGCGCGTCGCCTTCTTCTTCACCTGAACTTTTTCCTTTGGCGGCGCTTTTTTCTGCTTGCCCTTGAGCACCGGTGCGCCTTCGGCATCGAGTTCGATAAACTCGTCCTTGTCGCCGCCTTCACCGAGGTGCGCGACGGAGTCCCGGCCGTTAATAATGGCGTCGGCCACGGCTTTGGTATAGAGCTTGATGGAACGGATGGCGTCATCATTGCCGGGAATCACATAATCGACGCCGTTCGGGCTGTTATTGCTATCTACCACGCCGACCACGGGTATTTTCAGTTTTACCGCTTCGCTGACCGCGATATCCTCATAGCCCACGTCAATAACGAACAATGCGTCCGGCCAGCCGTCCATATCCTTGATGCCGGACATGTTGCGCTCCAGTTTGTCGAGTTCCCGTTGCAACTGCAGCGCCTCTTTCTTGCTTAACCGGGCCATGCCGCCGTTGGTTTTCATTTCTTCCAGCTCGCGCAGGCGGTTAATGGACTGCTTCACCGTTTTGTAGTTGGTCAGCAAGCCGCCTAACCAGCGCAGGTTGACGTAGGGCATGCCGCAGCGTTCCGCCTCTTCCCGAATGGCTTGCTGTGCGGCGCGCTTGGTGCCTACAAACAGTATCTTGCCCTTGTTTGCAGACAGCTTGCCGACATAATTCAGGGCTTCCTGGAACATTACCTTGGTCTGTTCCAGATCGATAATATGGATTTTATTGCGGTGGCCATACAGATAAGAGGCCATTTGCGGATTCCAGTAGCGGGTCTGGTGGCCGAAATGGACCCCCGCTTCCAGCATTTCGCGCATGCTGATGTCTGACATACAGTTACACTCCGAACAGGGTTACGCTCCCGCACATCACGCATACCGCCCGGATGCCAGGACCCTGATATGCGCTTAACCAATGTGCGTGTGGATTTACTTGTGTTTACGCGACACTTGTGTTTACGGCAGGCGCTTTATAACATAGAAACCTGCAAACGACAACTTTTCCTCACTCAATTTATGGCAATTTCCCTGAAAACTCCCGCTGAGATCGACAAAATGCGCGTGGCCGGCGCGCTGGCGGCGTCGGTGCTGGACATGGTGGGAACCCATGTCCGGGCCGGCATCACCACCGCCGAGCTTGATAAAATCTGCCATGACTACATCGTTGAGGAACTGCAGGCCACCCCGGCGCCGCTTAACTATCGAGGCTTTCCCCGCTCCATCTGCACCTCGGTCAACCACGTGGTCTGCCATGGCATTCCCGGTAACAAGCGCTTGCGCAACGGCGACATCATGAATATCGACATTACCGTCATCAAAGACGGGTATCATGGCGATACCAGCAAGATGTTCTGTGTGGGCCAGCCGTCCATACGCGCCCGGCGGCTGGTGCAGACTACGCGGGAGTGCCTGCTGCTCGGTATCGGCATGGTCAGGCCGGGCGTGCGTCTCGGCGACATAGGTCACGCCATCCAATCCTATGCCGAGGCCCGACATTTCTCCGTAGTGCGGGAATACTGCGGCCACGGCATCGGCAAGCAATTCCACGAAGACCCGCAGGTACTGCATTACGGCGTGCCCGGCACCGGCATCACCCTGGAACCAGGCATGACGTTTACCATAGAACCCATGATCAACGCCGGTAAACGCCACGTCAAACAGTTGCCCGATAACTGGACCGTGGTAACCAAGGATCGCTCCCTGTCGGCGCAGTGGGAACACACCCTGCTGGTCACCGACGACGGCCATGAAGTGCTGACCCGGCGCCCGGAAGAAGAGCTCTGACTTAATCAAAAGTGACTTTGGTGTCTATTGACAAAACGCTGCTGTTCGATAAAACCATGCTGGCCGGGGGCGGCGCGCCGGCAAACCGGTTCCGGGACGCGCTGCAACGCGGTGGCGACTACCTGGATCAGTGTCTTGCCGACGGCGCCCCGATCCGGGACGTTATCTACCAACGCGCCTGGCTGGTTGACCAGTTACTGCGTCATGCCTGGCAGGCTCATATCGACAATGACGCCATGGCGCTGGTGGCCACGGGCGGTTACGGACGCAAGGATTTATTGCCGCACTCGGATGTGGACCTGTTGCTGCTGCTCAACGCGCGCGCACAGCAACGCCTTAAGCCCGGTATTGAAGCCTTTCTCGCCTTCCTCTGGGACACGGGCCTGGAGGTGGGACACAGTGTGCGCACGGTGAAGGATTGTGTGCGGGAAGCCAAAGCCGACATCACCATCGCCACCAACCTCATGGAAGCCAGACTGATTACCGGCAACGGGCAATTATTTGACGCCATGCTCGACCGGACCGGCCCCGCCAACATCTGGCCGTCCAGAAAATTCTTTGCCGCCAAGTGGGAAGAACAGCAGGCGCGCCATCGTAAATTCCACGACAGTGAATACAACCTCGAACCCAACGTCAAGGAAGGCCCGGGCGGGTTGCGCGACATCCAGACCATCGGCTGGGTCGCCAAACGCCATTTCGGCGCCGAGCGTCTGCGGGAGCTGGTCAAACACCGCTTCCTGACGCAAGCGGAATATGACAGCCTGACCCGGGGCAATAATTTTCTGTGGCAGGCGCGCTACGCCCTGCACCGGGTGTGCGGCAGACGGGAAGACCGCCTGTTGTTCGATCATCAAAAAACCGTCGCCGCCAGATTCGGCTATCGCGCCGAGGATAACTCAGGCGTGGAACAGTTCATGAAAACCTACTACCAGACGGTCAAGGAAATCAGCCGCTTGAACGAAATGCTGTTGCAGCATTTCCAGGAAGAGATCATCTACTCGCGGCGGCGGGAAAAGTTGCGGCCGTTGAACAAGCGCTTTCGCACCAGAAACGATTTTATCGAGACCACCAATCGCCAGGTCTTCAAACGCCACCCCCTGGCCCTGCTGGAGATATTCCTGCTGCTGCAACAAAACCGCAAGCTGCGCGGCGTGCGCGCCAGCACCGTCAGGTTGATCCGGGAGTCGCTGCATCTGATCGACGCCGACTTTCGGCGCGACCTGGGCAGCCAGACCCTGTTCCTGGAGATCATCCGCCAACCGCGCTGGGTCGGACATGAGTTGCGGCGCATGCACAAATACGGCGTGCTGGGCGCCTACATGCCCGAATTTGCCCAGGTGGAAGGGCTGATGCAGTTCGACCTGTTCCATGTTTACACGGTGGATGAACATATCCTGTTCGTCATCCGCAACATGCGCTGGTTCGGCCTGGACGCATACCGTCAAAAGTTTCCCCTGTGCCGGCAGGTGTTAGAGCAGGCGCCCAAACAGGAATTGCTGTATCTGGCCGGCATGTTCCACGACCTGGCCAAAGGCCGGGGCGGCGACCATTCCAGCCTGGGCGCCACTGACGCCCTGGCCTTCTGCAAACGGCACCACCTGAGCGAGTATGACGGGCAACTGGTGGCCTGGCTGGTAGAACATCACCTGCTCATGTCCAAAACCGCGCAGCGCGAGGATATCAGCGACCCGGAGGTCATTAACCGCTTTGCCCGCAAAGTGGGCGACATCATCCACCTGAACTATCTCTACCTGCTGACGGTCGCCGACATCAACGGCACCAACCCGGCGCTGTGGAACAGTTGGAAAGATTCTCTGTTTGCCAACCTGTACCACACTACCCTGGGCGCGTTACGGCGCGGCCTGGAAAACCCGATCAACAAGGCTGAGCGGATTACAGACACCAAGACCCGCGCCCGGGCGATTATCAATGACGGGGCGCGGCGCGAGTTCGACACCGAGCCAATCTGGTCGCAGTTCAGCGAGGATTACTTCCTGCGTTACTCCGCCACAGAAATTGCCTGGCATAGCGCATCCATTATGAAAACCAGTGAGCAACGCCTGCCCTTGATCCTGCTGCGAGAAGAAACCGAACGCGGAGCCACCGCGTTATTCATCTACATGCGCGACCACGACAACATTTTCTCGCACATCTCCCAGACCTTAGACCTGCTGAACCTGAACGTAGTCGATGCCCGGGTCATGAATTCCACCCACGGTTACACGCTGGATACGTTCAGTGTGCTGGAAAAATCCGGCGCCGTCGTGACCGGCCGCACCCGCAAAAAGGAAATTACCGACACCTTGCGACACAACCTGACCTCACTGAACCGGCCGCTGAAGCGCATAAACCGCATCAGGTCGCGCCGCCTGCAACATTTCTCCGTCCCCGTGCGCGTCGATTTCAGCATCGACGCTAAAAACGCACGCAACATCATGGAAGTCAGCGCCAAAGACCGCCCCGGCTTCCTGTCCGCAGTCGGCCTGGCGCTGGAACATTGCGGCGCCCGCGTACAATCAGCAAAAATCGCCACCTACGGCGAACGCGTGGAAGACCTGTTCTACATCACCGACCGCAACAACCAACTCATCACGGATGAAGCCAAACTAAAATGCCTGAGCGATACCATCACGGCTTCTTTGGGCATCGCTTGA
>JAPORZ010000235.1 GCA_026709915.1 Gammaproteobacteria bacterium | reverse complement strand
GCATTTGTTATCCTACTGCCGAGGGGAGGAAACTGTATGAAAGCGTTGCTGTACGAACAACATGGTGGGCCGGAGGTACTGCAGTACCGCGACGTGCCGGACCCTGAACCGGGCTCTGCAGATGTCGTGCTCAAGGTCGCGCTGACGACCATCAACCGGTTGGATGTGGTACAGCGTAACGGCTGGTTCACCGTGCCGGGCTTCACTCTGCCGCACATTGCCGGGATGGATGTCGCCGGCACAGTGCTGGCAACCGGCGCCCGGGTCACCCGGGTAAAACCCGGCGACCGGGTGTTGGTCAACCCCTCCATGGACGAGGCGCCGGCGGGTTCGAAGCTGGCCGGTATGGACGATCGCTACGGTGAGCTGGGCGTCATCGGCAGCACCCTCCCCGGTGGCTACGCGCAGCTGTGTCTGGCGCCAGAGACGCACCTGCACGCCATCCCCGACGCCATGCCGTGGGCACGCGCCGTGGTGTTCCCCACCTGCTGGATGACCGCACATCATGCCCTGTTCGAAGTGGGGCAACTCAAGGCCGGGGAGACGTTGCTGCTGCATGCCGCCGGCAGCGGCGTCTCCATCGCCGGCATCCAATGGGCGAAACAGGCGGGGGCGACGGTACTGACCACTGCCGGCAGCGCAGAGAAATGCACGCGCGCGCTGGAACTCGGCGCCGATCACACCTGTAATAACCGCACCACAGACGTGGCGGCCTGGGCGCGGGACCTGACCGGTGGCGGCGTTGATATGGTTTTCGACCATGTAGGCGAGGCTCTGTGGGAAGCCTCGTTACTGGCGCTCAAACCGCGTGGGCGTCTGGTCACCTGCGGCGCCACCTCCGGCGACACGGCACGCATTCCCAGCCTGGGGCACCTGTACGGCATGGGCCTGCAGATCCTCGGCTCTGACCTGTTCGGCTACCAGGAATTTGGCGAGGTCTGGGCGCGCTATTGCGCCGGCAACTTCCGCGCCGTAGTGGACAGCGCCTACCCCCTGGCCGCAGGCGCACAGGCCCAGGAAAAACTCCTCAGCAACGATTTTTTCGGGAAGATACTGTTAGCGCCGTGAGACGTTTTTCCTCGAAAACCTGATGATCCTCCTTACGAATGCGCATCGGTTTCGGGACTCAGCATAATTTTGAGCATGGCTTCGACAATTCTGATGCGTTCCGTGGTACCGCTCTTATCGCCAGTTTCAGGATAGTCCGCTATTCAGGAATAAGCCAGAATAAGCCGGAATAAGCCGGAATAAGCCTCATAGGCGTTTCCAACGCGCTCCTCGGCCATGTCCCACAACTATGATCAAACCACTACTCTTGAGTATGGCAAGGTCTTCGCGCAATTGTCGTTCGTTAGTATGCGGCCCAAGCTGAGTACGAATTTCGCGTAGCGCCAAATTACCACCCGCACGATCTAACAGAGAGAGTATCGCTTGTTGTCGTTCTGTTGCCTTGTTTCCAACAAGTAGTTGTGGCACAAATTGTCCATGTCTGAACCGTACTGCGACCCAATCGCTGGCGCCCTCGATCTCAAGGGGAGGAAGTTTTGCCTCGTTCACCAAGTCCACCATCTTGCGGATTCCACCGCCCCACTCCTCTATGACCCCGCGCCGGTAGAAAGTATGTGCAATCAAGGGATTCCACGGCCTTGACTCGTGCGGTTCAAACAACTTCTCAGTAGTCATCCCAAAGTGCAAGGAGCCGGGGGATGTCACCTCCAGACGGTCAGCGTAGATGGCCACTCCTATCGAGCCACCATGAATCGTGTAGTCGCGGTGGCACAGGGCATTAGCAAGTGCTTCACGTGTCGCAGGAGGGGGATAGAGCGGTTCGTCGATCCGATAGAAACTATCAGGCTCGAATCGGGCGGCTATGGGCAGGCTATCGCGCAGGAACCGCTCAGCGTGGGACAGCAGTGAAAAGGCATTGCCATGGAATTGCCGATTGTCCAGAAATTCCATCTTGTCGCTGCCCCGAAAACGGGCGACGCGCAATTTACACTGTGGTACCTCAAACGTAAGACGTTTCTCCTTACCGAACAACACCACCGCCGCCCGCAGCAATACACCGTCCTGCAACAGCCCAAGTCCGAGCAGTAAATCCATTGGTTCCCGACTCGGCGGCTCATCCAGGCGACCGAGCCTTACCGCCTCGGCAACCGTATGCCGAATCTCCACTATGTCCAGATCATCTATAGACCACCCGGGCGCAAGCTGATTCTCCCAGCGGTTTTCCTTATGCATGCGCTCCATGAGCATCTGTTCATACTCATACTCTGACATTTTAACCGTTGTGTTGCCGACACGGCGGTAGGCGGCGCGGCGGTAAGTATATGGTTTTGATGTTCCTTGGTCAGTACTGACTACAATAACTTGACGGTCACCGTGCACTGGGACCTGTTCGATTGTCGGAAAGGCTGGAGGATAGATTTGTCGAAGCTCGGCGCTCAACTCCTCAATGGTGCGCTCACTGACATGTTGGCCGACCACAACTCCCGTGGACGTTACGCCAAACAGCACCTTCCCACCTTGTTTGTTTAGGAAGCCACACACTGTTCTCGTTGCTTCCCGGCGCGTTCCGGTCGTTTTCTTGAATTCCAATGTTTCGGACTCGCCGGCTGCGGTAAGCGCCGTAATTTGGTCAATGGTCATAACTGCGTCCTATTTCTGTCCGGTTCTTTTCGTTTGCAACTCATCGCATACCTCCGCCACCTGTAATCCATATTATCAATCCCAGCTATACCTCACCGAGCCGATGATCTCGCGCGGCGGGATGTACTCACGGCTGGTGGTCCACAGCCCGTAGGGGTTGGTGAAGATGTTATTGACGCCGTTCTTGTCGAAGACATTGGTGACGCTCAGGCTGAGGTTGAGCGGCACGTTGGCTACGTCATAGTCAAGGTACAGGTTGAGCAAGTCGTAGCTCGGTACCGTATCCACTCGGGGATGGTTGAATACGCGGGCCTGGAACTTGCCCCGGTGCAGGTACTCTACCCGCGCGCGCAGTACGGAGCCGTTACCGAAGTTGTGGGTATGGGTGAGCGCAATGCGCGCCATGAGGTCCACCAGTTTCGGCGGTTGGTTGCCTTTCAGGTTGTTGGTGTTGTGCAGGCGGATGCGTTCTTCCACCGCGCCGGCGGTGAACAGACCCAGTACGAACAGGCGGGTCGCGGCGCGAAAGTCCTCTACATCCAGCGCCAACATGTCCGACTTTATCTTGCCGTCCTGCCAGGCCAGCATACCGTCCAGTTGCCAGCCGTCGGCCGGCAGCCAGCTCAGTTCGGACTCGATGCCATATACTTCCGTCTCGGGAATGGTCCAGGTGCCGCCGGCGAATGGCTCCGGGTCTTCATAAGTGAACTGCAGGTGTTCGTGGTCGTAGTAAAAAGCCGTGACGTTCAGACGCAGGCGCCCGTTCAGGAAGGTGTTGCGCGCGCCCAGCTCATAAGCCGTTACTTGCTCGGGCTCGAACCGGTCGGGCTTGAATATGCCGGGGCTGCCGGCGCCGCCGTTTTTCCAGCCGGTGGATACCAGGCCGTAGATCAGGTTGTCCTCGGTCAGCTGCACATCCAGACCCGCCTTCCAGGTCACTTTCGAGGCGTTTGTTGCCCGGCGACCGTCTCCGAAAACGCCGAAGAACTGGGACGTCTCATCAAGCTGGTCCTCGTCCTGGTAGCGCCCCCCCGCGGTGAGGGCAAACATATCGTTGAGCCGCAAGGTGGCTTGGCCGTAAGCGGCGTAATCTTCGCGGGTGACGGTGCGAACTTCGGTAAAATTCAAATCGGACTGGAACGGCGGCAGGGTTTGCGCATTCAGTTGCGCGCGCGGCAGGGCGGCCGGCGAGACCGAAAACGGCGCTGCCCCCGTGGCCTCCAGAAAGTCATTGAAGTTCTCGTGGTGCAGGTAGTAGCCGCCGATGACCCAGTCCAGCCGCTCACCCCGGTAGCTGAGGTTGAGCTCCTGGCTGACGGCGTCGGAGTTGTTGTCCCAGAACGGCAGTACATCCCAGTTGTTGACCGAGAAACCGAAATTAATCAGCGCAGTGTGCTCTTCATTCAGGCGGTCGCCATCGACTGACTGCGCTTTTTTGAGCGCCTGCCAGCCGGTCAGTGACTTGACCGTTACGCCCATGGCGGTTGCCCATTCCATGATCAGCGCGGCGCTGTGGTTTTCCAGCGCGAAGATGCCGGGATAATCCTGGGTCAACCGGCGCGGATCGGGGTTGGGGTCATGCTCGCTCTTCTGCGCCGCCGCGCCGTGGTCGGCATCATGTATGAACACCTGGGCGTGGGCCGAGAAATCAGCCGCTGGTTGCCAGCGTAGCGCCACCTTGCCGGTGAAAGAATCGGCGTCATCCAGGTCATAGCCGTTCAGTGCGCCACCTGCTATTTCCGCAAAACCATCCCGGTTGTATTTCTGCGCCGAGACCCGGAACGCCCAGGTATCGGACAGCGGCACATTCATCGAAGCGCGCGCCCGAATATGATCATAAGTGCCGTAGCTCAGCGCCACCGAACCGTCCAACTTCTCGAAATGGGGTTTCTTCGTGACGATGTTGATGGAACCGCCGGTAGTGCCCTGACCAAACTCTGTGCCTTGCGGGCCGCGCAACACCTCAACTCGCTCAATATCACCAAGGTCGAGACCCAGGGCCAGCGGGTTGGCAAGGTAGATGCCGTCGATATAAGTCAACACGCTGGGCTGTGTGGCAAGGTTCTGCGCCGTCTCCCAGCCGACGCCGCGCAGGGTCGCGACACGGCCGGCGCCGTCGTTCTTCGCAACTACGAGTCCGGGCACGTAGCCATTGAAGTTGTCCAGCCTTGCCACGTTGGATTTGTCAAAGTCCGCGCCGGACAGCACGGATACCGCAATGGGCGCGTCCTGTAGCGCGACCTCGCGTTTGCGCGCGGTGACTGTAATCTCTTCCAGGGCTGTTTGCGCCAAAGCAGGGGCAAGCATGGTTAAAGTGACAGCCCCAGCCGTGAGGAACTTAAGGACGCCCCTAAAAGTGCCATGGAAGGCATTTTTAGAGGTGGCCTGAAGCAACCGAGTCGTGAATTTATCGAACCTGATCATTTCCAAACTCTGTCGCCGTGGTGAATTTCCAGGGTTTTATAAAGCTCGAAGAGGCTGTAGCTGGCGCGCCTGACAGGATTCGAACCTGTGACTTCTGCCTTCGGAGGGCAGCACTCTATCCAACTGAGCTACAGGCGCTGGTGCTGGATACTGCCGCCATTATAACGGATAATGCCCCCATGAGCGATCAATCCTTTCCGCCCAACGCGCTGGCGGACGAAACCAGCCCCTACCTGCTGCAACACGCGCACAATCCGGTTAAATGGTATCCCTGGAGTGAGGCAACTCTGGCGCGCGCCAAGGAGGAAGGGAAACCCATTTTGCTGTCCATTGGTTATTCGGCTTGCCACTGGTGTCACGTGATGGCGCATGAGTCCTTCGAGGACGAGGAGACCGCAGCGTTGATGAACTGCGAGTTCATTAACATCAAGGTGGACCGGGAGGAACGCCCGGATATAGATAAAATCTACCAGACCGCGCAACAACTGCTGACCGGACGCACCGGCGGCTGGCCGTTGACCATGTTCCTGATGCCGGAAGATCAGACGCCGTTCTTCGGCGGCACCTACTTTCCACCGCAACCGCGCCACGGCCTGCCGGGCTTCAAGTCGCTGCTGACCCGGGTAGCCCAGGTCTGGCAGGAAGACAGGCCGGCCCTGACCGAGCAAAACGGCGCGTTCCTGCAAGCCCTGGCGCAGACGCAGGAGCCACAAGCGTCAGGCCCGGACCCGGTTTTGGACAGCGGCCCGGTGCGTCGTTGTGTCGAGTTGCTGGCGCGCGCCTTCGATGCGCGTGAGGGCGGCTTCGGCGGCGCGCCCAAGTTTCCCCATCCGGTCAACATCGAGCTGTTGCTCGGCCATCACGCCCTGACCGGCGACGCCGGCGCCCGGGATATGGCGCTGCTGACGCTGGAGAAGATGGCCCAGGGCGGCATTTACGATCAGATCGGCGGTGGTTTCTGCCGCTATTCCGTCGATGCGCTCTGGCGTATCCCGCATTTTGAGAAAATGCTGTATGACAACGGGCCGCTGCTGGGGCTGTACGCCCAGGCCTGGCGCAGCAGTGGGCGCGAGTTATTCCGCCGCACGGCCATTGGCGCTGCGCATTGGGTGATGCGCGAGATGCAGGATCGGGATGGCGGCTACTACTCTTCCCTGGACGCGGACTCAGAAGGTGAAGAGGGAAAATTTTACACCTGGGAACCAGGTGAGGCACACCGCCTGCTGAGCAAAGTTGAATTCAATGACTTCGTACAGTATTCCGGACTGGACCGCCCCGATAACTTCGAGGGTCGCTGGCATCTGTACGTGGCACACACTGCACAGGCGATTGCAGACCAGTCAGGGCGCAACCCGGATGAGGTCACGCAAAACCTGGACCGCGCCAGGGAAAAGCTGTTCCGGGAACGGGAAGGACGGGTACGGCCCGGGCGCGATGACAAAGTCCTGACGTCCTGGAACGCGCTGATGTTAAAAGGCATGAGCAGCGCCGCCCGGCATCTGCAGGAGCCTGACTGTTACCAATCCGCGTTACGCTGCCTTGACTTCATCCATGCCAACCTCTGGGATGGGAAGCGTCTGGCAGCTACGTACAAGGACGGCAGGGCGCGCCTGAACGCCTACCTGGATGATTACGCCTTTCTCATCGACGCCATCATCCACCTGCTGGCCTGCAAGTGGTCGAGCCACTGGCTGGAGTTTGCCATGCAACTGGCCGATACCTTGTTGGAGCAGTTTTTCGATGAGGGGCAAGGTGGTTTCTTTTTCACTTCGCACGACCACGAAACCCTGTTGCAACGGCGCAAGGACTTCGGCGATGACTCACTGCCTGCCGGCAACGGCGTGGCGGCGCTGTCTCTGCTGTTGCTGGGGCACCTGACGGGGCGTCAGGATTACCTCGATGCCGCCGCCCAAACCCTGAAGTGCGCCTGGGGTCTGCTGCAACGCGCCCCGCACGCCGGCGCCGCCATGTTGACGGCGTTAATGGAGCACAACAACCCCCGGCAGGTAATCATCCTGCGCGGCAAGGAGGAGACCCTCACTGCATGGCAACAACAACTGGAACCGTTGCTGGGCCTGCGCGCCCTGCTGTTCGCCATCCCGTCCGCAGCAACCAACCTGCCGGATTTGCTCGAACAGAAGCAAACCGACCAGGCAGCCACGGCCTTCATCTGCACCGGCTTTACTTGCCTGGAGCCGATCTCCGACCTGGAGGAGTTACAAGGAGTGTTGCGCGCTTCATAATGCTCTGGTTCGTGATTCCTGCCCCCTCCGTCATTCCTGCCTTACCTTACCCCTGATAAACATGCCCGGCCAGGGAGATGCGCGCAGCCAGACTCTCGACCGCCATCACCAGCGAATGCGTCAGCGCAGAGTTCTCGGAATAATCCGCCGGCGCCAGATTCGATACTCGGCCATCCTCGATAAACCCCCAGGCCCGGCTGCGTTTTTCCCGGTCGTCCGGGTCACCTAACACCCCGAACGCGAACCCCTCGCCCTGCTTCACCAGCGAGAAGCAGGGGATGTCCGTATAACCATCGCCTACCATGATCATGTGGTTGATGGGCACGCGGATGTGCGCCGGGTCCACCTTGCGGTTTACCTCAAAGGGTTTGCCCACGTATTCAGGGCCAAAAATGCCCTTCTGGACGTGAAAGATATAGCGGGTCTTGTCGGTAAAACTGACAATCTTGCGCGGGAACTCGATGCGTCCCTGCCCGTCGTAGGCAAAGTCCGAGGCCCAGATTTCCTTGAATTCATGGGCGATGGACGTATTTCTCAGCACTTCCCCTATACCGGAACTGATGAGGTAGAACTCCAGCGTGACGCGCGGGTTTGCGTCAAAGGCGACCTCCCTCAACCTGGCAAAGATGGTTTCCACTCCCCGGTACAGCGGCAGCTCTCCACCCCAGCGCGCCAGGCTGTCCCGGGTAATGGGGCCAATCTCTCCGGCGGCGGACTTTGC
>JAPORZ010000255.1 GCA_026709915.1 Gammaproteobacteria bacterium | reverse complement strand
TGGCAGCATATCCCTATGCTGCACGGCCACCCCTAATTTTTAGAGGTGGCCTTAAGTTATTGACAATGGTTGACAGGCCACTCAGGGATCGGTGTTAATCCCCAAGCAGCTTGCGGCAGGCGGCGCAGAGAGCGGGACAGGCGCGCTCGATCATATCCAGCACATTCTCAAAACCCTGGGCGCTCCCGTAGTAGGGGTCCGGCACTTCGGGGGCTTGTTCCGGGTGTCCCTGATGCTCCGGAAGGAACGAGCCAAGCAGTCTGATATGGGTTTGCGGGGCGCCGGCAAGCTCTTGCAGGTAGCGCAGGTTGTCCCGGTCCATGGCCACGATCAGCTCGAACCGATCCAGGTCTTCGGGCAGCGCCTGGCGCGCGACGGATGTCAGCGGGTAACCGCGCCGGGATGCAGCGGCACGCATACGCGGGTCTGCGGATTTGTCGCGGTGGTAGTCGATGGCGCCGGCGGAATCGATGTCAATGTGATCGGCAACGCCCTGTTGTTCGACGTAGCGCCGGAAGACACCTTCCGCCGCAGGTGAGCGGCAGATGTTGCCCAAGCAGACGAACAGCACGGAGACCTTGCGTGGTTGAGACATGAGGATAACAGCCTTTATTCTTGAGAATCACAGCCTCTTGGCGCTGCCCGCATCTTTCAAGATGGCATTTGCCGTGTGGCGGCTTTTCAAATTATGCGGGACCAGCAGAATTTTGCCGGTACGCGCGCATTCCCACTTCTCGTGAGATCCTTTTGCGTTTTTCCAATACTTGAAACCGAGTTTTGAGATTTCCCTGGTAACCGTGTTATAGAAACTGCTCAATTATGCTACAACCGTCTCTTCCGTTGGCGGTCGCTGCCACAAAATGGCCGGTATCAGGTCCTTGAGCGGGTGTGCGGCGATCTCAGGCGCACTGAGATGGTTGGCAACAATCAAATCAGGAGCCACTTCCATCATGATTTGCTCAAATTCAGCGATAGTGACAGCTTCGATATGCAAGCCTTCAATGTCACTTTCCGAATAGAAAACGTTTGCTTCATCATCCCAAACGGCCTTTACCATAAAACTACGTTTCATCGGACTCTCTCCTCATATACACATTACCTGTCGCATTATATTCACAACTTCGATGTTTTCAACTACTCTACGCCGCGCCAGACGCGGTAAATTACGCAGCAGGCACTATCATCAGGGAACAGCCTGAATAACTGTGCTAAACCGTTCACATCGGCGATGCCTGTTATACTTTGGAGACATGCCAAACCTTACTGGTCAAGCCGCCTTACGGACAGATACCGATACACGCAGGCCTGCTGCGTCCAACACATTCACAAGTCGGTCAATGGTAAACCTGTCATAGCGCCCTCTGATTACATCATTCAGTATCGGCTGTGTCGTGTCCAATCGTTGTGCCGCTTCTGCCTGGGTCAGGCTGGTATCTTTGACCCATTTCCTGATTGCGACCATTAATTCAGAACGCAATCTCAGGTTCTCCGCATCAGGCAGGTTCAAATCAGCGAAGACATTGCCGCCCGAAGGCGTTGTATGGTTACTTTTCATAGTCCACTCCGCATACGTTGCACATCACGTAAACGTCGTTTAGCAAGCTCTAGCGCGTTGATACCGCTGCCTACGATGATGCAGTCATATTGACTCATTACTGGTGTTGTTCTCATAGAGCAGGCCATTACTCCCACCAGCTTACCATAATCTCCGGTCACACAGGTTAGGGGGCAGGGCAGCCGGGGACGGTGTTTGCTTTAAGCGATAATTTGAGGTAGGGTAAACTAAACCGGTTCACAGTTTTAGAAAGTATATGGAGGTAGCAGAATATGTCCGATAGCATTAAATCTCGCAACGTTACAGTTGAAGAAAGATCATTCACTCATGCTAACCCGCCCCCTAGTTCTGAGCCTCCTTTCTCGGCTTTACAAGTTCCTGAGTCTCAGCAGTCTGCCCAGATACAAGCAAACCAAACCAAACCAGTAATACTGATAACGGTGGCGCTGGCATCGATAAATGATTATCTGTAATTATCGGGTCAAGTTCCTGTTGTGAGCATCCCATTTAATGAGGCCATCGGCCTCTGGCTCTATCTGACACCCGGTTTCCTCGCTATGCAGCTCTAATGAAGTGGGTGATACGAGTTCCGCACCCTGATAGATTCAGCGCTACTGATCATAACCAATTTAATGACACTGCTGCCGCTCCTGTTTCCTCGCTCCTTCTTTGCCAGTCATCGTATCAAGTACAGGGCGGCTGCTGAACATGGAAACACCTGAACAAATCCACAAACTGTCAACTTCCGCCGACTACCGGGCGCTGGTGCGCCGGCGGCGGGGGGTGACGTTGCTGTTGACCCTGGTCGGCATACTCCAGTTTGTTGTTTATTTCGGCGCCATTGCCTGGTTGCCGGCGTGGTCCGGGGGGGGCTGGCCGCAGGGGAGCGCGGTCAGTGTCATTATCTGGTTGACCGTGCTGGTCATTGTGCTGAGTGTGTTGATGTCTGCGTTTTATATCTGGTGGACCGGCAGGTATTTTGACCCTGAGCGTGAGCGGATAGTGAGTTTGCTCGATGCGCAATTCGAGGGCAAGCCGGAAGTCAGCGCAGCAAAGGAGCGCCCGGAGGACAGCGCCGCGGCTGCCGGGTCTCAGGACCGGCGTGACGGAGAATGAGTGTCGTGACCCCGAATATCACCGCCATCCTCACCTTCATCCTGTTTGTCCTGAGCACCCTGGGGATTACCTGGTGGGCGGCGCGGCGCACGCGTTCGCGCCAGCAGTTTTATGTCGCCGGGGGCGGGATTACCGCCTGGCAGAACGGTATTGCCATCTCCGGCGATTTTATGTCCGCGGCCACGTTTTTAGGGCTGTCCAGTCTGTTGTACTTCTCCGGGGTGGACGGTCTGATGGTGGCTGCCGGCGCCGTCGCCAGTTGGCCGATTATCCTGTTGCTGGTCTCTGAGCGTTTGCGCAACCTGGGGCGTTACACCTTTATCGACGTGGTGTCTGTGCGCCTGGCGGAACGCCCCGTGACCCTGGTCGCAGCCCTGGGTTCGCTGGCTACTGCGGTGTTTTACCTTATCTCGCAACTGGTGGGCGCGGGTAAATTGATCCAGCTGCTGTTCGGCATTGACTATGTTCTGGCGGTCACCTGTGTGAGCGCGTTGATGATCCTGTACGTCACGTTTGGGGGGATGCTGGCGACTACCTGGGTGCAGATCATCAAGGCCTTCCTGCTGGTGGTGGGCGGCACCATCATCACCGTGCTGATGGTGCAACATTTCGGTTTCGACTTAGGGCAGGTGTTTCAGGGTGCGATCGCCGTGCACCCCAGAGGCGCGGGGCTGATGGCGCCGGGAGGCTGGCTCACCGATCCGGTGTCGGTGATCTCCCTGGGGCTGACCTGCCTGCTGGGATTCCTGGGGCTACCGCACGTACTGATGCGGATGTTCACAGTTAAAGATGCTAAAACAGCAAGGAAGTCAACATTTTATGCTGTATCTATCATCGGCTACTTTAACTTGCTGATGATCGTCATCGGCTTTGGCGCGGTGTCGCTGATTATGTTTAACGTGGATTACCAGGACGCCGCCGGCGCGCTGGTCGGCGGGCGCAATATGGTGGTGCTGCATGTTTCTCATTTTCTGGGAGGCGATGTGCTGCTGGGTTTTGTTTCCGCGGTGACGTTCGCTACCATCCTGGCCGTCGTCTCGGGCCTGACCATCTCTGCAGCCGCCACCATCGCTCATGATCTGTATGCGAAGTCGATTAAACAAGGCCGGGCCTCGGAACGATCCGAACTGTTGGTGTCCCGTTGTGCGGTCATCATTATTGGCATACTGGCGATCCTGTTCGGTATTGCGTTCGAGGGCTTGAATGTCATTTTTATCACCAATATGGCGCTGGCGGTGGCCGGTAGCGCCAATGCGCCGATATTACTGCTGTCCATGTACTGGCGCGGGCTCACGACCCGCGGCGCCATTTACGGCTGTCTGACCGGGCTGGCAGCGTCCGTCAGCCTGATTATCCTGGGCCCGCAAGTCTGGGTGGACGTGATCGGCATGGACCAACCGTTGTTCCCTTATGTCTATCCCACTGTAGTCTCGGCGCCGCTGGCGTTCCTCGCGGCCTGGCTGTTCTCAAGGACCGATCACAGCGCCAGGGCGGACGGGGAAAGAGCGGCGTTTGACGAACAATATATGCGCTCGGAACTGGGTATTGGCACGTCGGCAGCGACAAGCCACTAGCCCGTACACTGCGCTAAATGTACAGAAAATGAAGGTGTAAGGCTGAACCAACTCACGACTGCCCTGCCGGCACAGGAGGTAG
This sequence comes from Gammaproteobacteria bacterium, assembly GCA_026709915.1. Classification (GTDB taxonomy): domain Bacteria; phylum Pseudomonadota; class Gammaproteobacteria; order Eutrophobiales; family Eutrophobiaceae; genus JAAXHV01. The sequence continues at coordinate 3,712 of JAPORZ010000255.1, read as the reverse complement.
TATGTCTAAACCAACCGAAAGGATCAGACAACGTTATCCGCAGCGATTATGATTAACTTCTCACTGCGCGAGGTGGAGGCTGTTACTCGCATCGGTTCCCTGGCTCAGGAATGTATCAATGAAGAAAGTTTCGGCGAGATTATAACGAAGGAGCTGTTATCGTTGCTGAATTCGGTTTCAGGCGTGTTTATCGATCTCGAGCAATCCGCCGATGGGATTGCTCTACATTCCGGTAGTTCCTATGTCGCCGACCACAGGCACATGAAACCCTATATCGACTATTATCACCGTTTGGACCCCGTGCTTGTACATTACAGGAATAACCATAAAAGCCCAGCGGCGATAGCAACGACTGAAGAGGCGGTCAGGGACAAAAAAATGTATGTAGAGTCTGAGTTCTACCAGGACTTTCTCAGGCAAACCGGTGTCTGCCAGGCCATGATTTTCGGTCTCTCAGCAGACGCACATCCATTCGGACTGGTCGGCCTGCACAGGGAAAAACCACAGGGCGTGTACAGTTCAAAGGATCGCGCCATTATCCGGCTGGTCACGCCGTATTTGTCCCTGGCCCTGCAATTTCGTCAGGAACGGCGAAAACAGCTACAAAACGATAGGGTAATCAGCAAGTTGCTGACGCATTCAAGGATACGAGGTTATCTCGTGCTGGACCGCGCTTTTGTGCTGCAGGGCTATGCCGGAAAACTGGATGGATTGAGCGCTTCCAGTCTGGAAACAGACATTCTACGGGAACTTGGTTCTGATGTTTTCCAATGTCTGGAACACAAGCTGAAACAGATGTTGCTGTACATGCGGAAACACCATGACAGAACCAGCCACAGCGCTCCGGGTGACATACCGGCTTCACCCTTGGGACGGAGCCTGCAGGTGGAAACTATCAGGCACGACGGTGGCTCGACACAGTTTTTATGTCTTGATATTGCCGGTTCAAACGCATTGTTGTCAACGCAGCGGATTCACGCCTGCAACCTGACCCCCCGCCAGATTGATGTCGCAAAACTTGTTGCACTCGGCATGACCAACAGCGCCATCGCGCAAGCCATGGGGATAAGCCCAAAAACGGTAGAGAATTACCTCGGCGCCATCTATGGCAAAACAGGCGCGACTAACAAGGCAAGCCTGATAGCGCTGCTGGCAAATTAAGGCCATGTTATGGACATGCTGCCGTCTTTAAGCACGTCGGTAGCTGCCCGTAGGGTTGCGTCCACGGATGGACGCAATGAGGGAAATGGAATGTCCCGCTTTTTCGGGCACTTTTCCATTTCCGTCTCTGCTTAGGCGCCACGGAGGGCATTTTTAGAGGTTACCGTATGAAGCCCTGTTCAGAATTGAACACCTATCCTGGCGCCCCATGTAAGCGGGGCGGCGTAAGTGCGTTCACATTGGCGCGTGGCGGCGCCGACCTGACGAAAATCAAAGCATTCCTGGTAGGTGGCAACATCTTCATTCTCCAGATTCAACCCGTATAGTTCGGCATACCAGAACCCGCCACCGGACTGGTAGCGCAGGCTGACATCTGTCCTGGTATAGGAATCCTGTTGTTCGAATGGTCGATCCAGGATACTCAATGACACGTTGGATTGGTAATGGAATTGCACACGCGGTTCGAATGTGCCGCCAAACGGCGCGCTCCAGATTAGCGGGACCAATGCGATGGTAGCGGTAAATTCCGGCGCACGCGTCAGGCGGTTACCGGAAGCATCGAATGACTGGAAACCGACGACTAACGCATCATCGACTCCGGTAAATGATTCAAACTCGGTATCCAGGTAACCTAAAGCAACCGACAACCGTCCGGAATGACCTACCAGGGCTGTTCCTTCCGCTTCAATACCCCAGACATTCGCTGACGTTGCGTTGATGGTCTGGTTGGTGATGGTGCCGGCATCGTTTACGAAAGTCTGGGACTGTTGCAGGTCTTTGTAGTCGTAATAAAAGGCCGCAACATTGAGACGCGCGCGTTTATCGAACAAGTCTGTCTTCCAGCCGATTTCATAGGCGGTTACCGTTTCGGGTTTGAAGACGACAAGGGAGTCAGCGCCCGGAAACGCCTGACTGCCACGGTTAAATCCGCCGGCTTTGAAACCGGTGCTTGCGCTTGCGTAAAGCAAATTGTCTGCGTTGGGTGAAAAGTTCAAACCCACTTCCCAGGTGGTCTTGTCGAATGAAGGATTGGAGATTTGCGGCGCCAGGAAGAAGGTGGGGCCGCCGGCAATACCGACCGTCTGGAAACTGCCGGTCGCCGTGTCGGCTGTTGTCCCCACATCGTCAAGGGTGCCGCCCTTGTCCTTTTCGTCATCGGTATAGCGCACGCCCCCAACCAACTGCCATTGATCGTTGAGGTCGAACGTCGCGTGCAGGAAACCTGCAAGGCTCTCGTTGGTCAGCCCCTGGTCCACAAAACGGACGCGAAACGGGAGGCCGCCCCCGGCCGGGAATCCCGGCCCGGTGGTAAGACCGACCAGGAAATCACCATCGATCTCCTCATCCAGGTAGTAACCGCCGATAATATACTGGAGCGGTCCTTCATGAGTTGAGGTCAGGCGAACTTCATGGGTCCAGGTATCCGACATCATCGTTTCTCCGACAAAAGATTCGATCTCTCGCAGCGCTGTGAAATCGGCGTCTGCCAGGAAATCCCGCTCGTGTTCACGATAAGCGCCGAGGTAGGTAACGGCAAATAGGCCGAAGTCGTGATTCAGTTCCAGCCTGAAGTTGGTGTCTGAATTATCCCGATACCCCTGTGTATCAATAGCATTGACGCCGGCCGGGTCCGGGCTCTCCAGGCCGCTGGTGTCCCCGGGGAAAGAGTGGTACGAGGCAACGCCGCCAACGCCCTTGCGCTCGTAGTATTCAGCCGTCAACAACAACGATGTGTGCTCCGTCGGCGCAAACAGTATGTGGCTGCGCAAGCCGAATTCATCCGCGTCATCGCCATCTTTTGCAGGGGCGTTTTTCCTGTAGCCATCTCTGTCACTGGTGATAAAAGCGAGCCGTGCCGCGAGGTTTTTTGCAAGTGGGACATTCAATGCCCCTTGCGTTCGGAACAGATCGTATTTTCCTGCCGCAACCTCCAATGAACCGCCGAAACTGTCAAAGTCGGGCTTCCTGGTGATCACGTTCACAACTCCTGCCGTGCTGTTGCGGCCATATAATGTTCCTTGCGGGCCGCGCAGTACCTCTATTCGCTCCAGGTCGAAGAAATAGGCATTAGCGCCGGACAGGCGGGGCACATAGCCGCCATCGACGTGAAAAGCTGTGGTCGGGTCGGCGCCGTTTCTCACGTCTGTTCCCGAAACACCGCGTATCGTTATCTGCATGCCGTCGCGGTTGGTTTCTTCACCCACATGCAGGTTTGGTACCAGGACCCCGAGTATTTCCGGATCTATGCCACCCGCCCTGCTTATGTCCTCCGCCCCCAACGCCGTGACTGTGATTGCCTCATTTTGCAGGGAGGCGCTTCTTTTTTGTGCGGTGACGATGACTTCTTCCAAGGCGTCCGGGACTCCCTGGGCAACTGCAGGAGATGTCAACGCCGGGATAAGTGTAACCAGCAGTACTGCGGTTACAAAATCCGATGCGTTGACCCATGTGTGAAGTGTATTATTCATATCCACCTCCGCAAACGTCGCGCTAATAAAACTTTAAGAGCGTCTAAAAGTCAGAGGCGCCCCGATACAATCGATCCAAATAA
>JAPORZ010000113.1 GCA_026709915.1 Gammaproteobacteria bacterium | reverse complement strand
ATGCGTTCACATTGTAATTGCGTTCCAGGGGAGGCAGAACCGCGCTAAATGGTACTGTCAATAAAGGCAGACAGTTGCTGTTTCGATGCCGCCCCCACTTTTGTGCCGATAACCTCGCCGCCCTTGAATATCATCAGGGTGGGTATGCCGCGCACGGCATATCGTTGCGGGGTCTGGGGATTTGCGTCAATATTGATTTTTGCCACGGTCAACCTGTCGGCATAGTCATCGGCGATTTCATCGAGGATCGGCGCAATCATCTTGCAGGGGCCGCACCATTCGGCCCAATAGTCCACCATCACCGGCGTTTCCGATGTTAATACATCTTCCTCAAAACTGGAATCCGTTACGTGGATAATGCTGTTATTCATAGCGGGTATTACCTATGGTTACCTTGTTAGTGTAAGCAGGGGAACGACATTTTCATCCTAAACGGGGAATGATTCAAGTGTTGTTTTACTACTTTTGTGCGGTTACGTCCAAGTATCGAAGTCGATTGACATTCACCACCGTGTTCGGGAAGATCACAGGCCAAGCGCGCACCGTTTGGCGCCAACCCTGAGGAGACAGCCCATGTTTTCATGTCCGTTCATAGCCAAAACCCGTATCCTGCTGGTCCTGCTGTCGGCGCTCGTTGTCAGCGGCTGCGGCCAGAAGGGTGATTTATTCCTTCCCGATGATGAGGCCGCCGAAGCCACCACACAATACCTGCATGGAAAGTTATTCTTATAAAAACGGCGCCCTGTACGCTGAACAAGTCCCCTTGTCCACGCTGGCTGCGCGCCACGGTACGCCGGCATTCGTGTATTCGCGAGCGGCGATTGAGGCGAACTGGCGCGCCTATGCACAGGCATTTGCGGGCCGGGATGCCTTGATCTGTTATGCCGTCAAGGCGAACAGTAATCTTGCCATACTCAACTTAATGGCGCGTCTGGGGTCGGGGTTTGACATCGTCTCCGTTGGCGAACTCGAACGGGTGCTGCGCGCTGGCGGGGCTGCCGACAAAGTCGTGTTTTCCGGGGTCGGCAAGCACGCGCATGAAATACGGCGTGCGCTGGAGGTCGGCATCAAATGTTTTAACGTGGAATCGGAACCGGAACTGCTGCGTATTAACGAGATTGCCGCCCAGTTGTCGGTAACAGCGCCGGTGTCTATCCGGGTCAACCCCGATACGGACGCGCACACCCACCCGTTCATCTCCACCGGCAGGAAGGAAGACAAGTTCGGCATCAGCCATGGCCAGGTACTGGCCGCCTACCGGTTGGCTGAACGCTTAGAGTGCGTGGTGCCGGTGGGAATTGACTGTCATATCGGCTCCCAGGTTACTTCGCTGGAGCCATATATCGATGCGTTGGAAAAACTGCTGACGCTGGCGGAGGACCTGGAGCGGCACGGGATACCCATCGGGCATGTGGATATCGGCGGCGGTCTGGGCATTGATTACCACTGCGGCAACCTGATCCGGGCGGGCGCGCCGCGCTCGCAGGCCGGCAGTGGAGACGACACCGCAACCGTTCCCGACGTGACCGCGTTTGCCGAAGTCCTCAGGGATCGGGTCCCGGCGCGTTACCACCTTATGCTGGAACCGGGCCGCTCGATCGTGGGCAACGCCGGGGTGTTGCTGACCCGGGTGGAGTACCTGAAAACGACTCACACACGGCATTTTGCCATCGTGGACGCGTCCATGAACGACTTGTTGCGACCGTCGCTGTACCAGGCCTGGCATGACATTATCCCCGTGACTGCGCGTGCAGATGAACGGGAAATGGACTATGACGTGGTTGGTCCGGTATGCGAGACCGGCGATTTCCTGGGGCTGCAACGCCCGCTTGCACTACGCCCGGACGACCTGCTGGCGGTGCTGTCTGCCGGCGCTTACGGTTTCTGCATGAGCTCCAATTACAACAGTCGCCCGCGGGCGGTGGAACTGCTGGTGGATGACGCTTGCGCACATGTTATCCGGGAACGGGAAACGCCGGAGCAGCTGATGGCGGGCGAATATATGCCGGAATTTGCCGATGCTATGGGTAACCTCTAAAAATGCCCTCCATGGCACATAAGCAGAGGCGCCAGATGGTTGTAAATGCACAAAAATAGTGCATAATAAAATAAAATGCATTATTTTAGTGCATTTCTTTGCTCTATACTGGGGCGTCAAATCTGCTAACCTGATAAAGTAAAAGGTTATTTTCATAATGCCTCAAGTGGCACAAATTGTGCAAATGCATAGTGTTCCATACTGGTTCACACGCTCGTCAGTGGGGCAACCGGTAGCTACTTCAGGTAACCTCTAAAAATGCCCTCCGTGGCATTTTTAGAGACGGAAATGAAAAAATGTGATTTTTCATTTCCGTCATTTTCAGTCACTTACGTGACTAAAAATGGCAGCATATCCATAATGCTGCACGGCCACCTCTAATTTTTGGAGGTGGCCTTCAATTTTAATTTCTGTGAGGAGATAAACGATGTCCAAAGAGAAGGTTTATGGATTGATCGAAGAGCACGAGGTGCATTTTATTGATCTGCGGTTCTGTGATGCGCGCGGCAAGGAACAGCATGTTACCGTGCCGGCCAGCACTGTCGATGACGATTTTTTTGAGAACGGCAAGATGTTCGACGGTTCGTCCATTTCCGGTTGGAAGGGTATCAACGAGTCGGATATGCTGCTGATGCCTGATACGGCAACGGCAGTGGTTGACCCGTTCTATGACGAATCGACCCTGAACCTGCGTTGTGACGTGCTCGAGCCGACGACCATGCAGGGGTATGAGCGTTGCCCGCGTTCCTTAGCAAAGCGCGCCGAGGCTTACCTGCAATCCACGGGCATAGCTGACTCTGCCTATTTCGGCCCGGAGCCCGAGTTTTTCATATTTGACGAGGCGCGCTGGGGCGACAGCCTGAACAGCGCGTTTTATGAAATTGACTCCGAGGAAGGCCACTGGAACAGCGATAAACTGATGGAAGGTCCGAACCATGGTCACCGCCCCGGAGTAAAAGGTGGCTATTTTCCGGTGCCGCCGGTTGATTCACTGCAGAATGTCCGCTCTGCCATTTGTATGGCCTTGGAGGACATGGGCCTGGTAGTTGAAGTGCACCACCACGAGGTTGCCACGGGCGGACAGGCGGAAATCGGCACGAAGTTCAATACGCTGGTGACCAAGGCAGACGAACTGTTGACCTTGAAGTACTGCGCCATGAACGTTGCCCAGGGCTATGGCAAAACGGTCACCTTCATGCCGAAACCCCTGGTCGGTGATAACGGCAACGGCATGCATGTGCATCAGTCGCTCGGCAGGGACGGGCAGAACCTGTTCACCGGGGACAAGTACGGCGGGCTGTCGGACCTGGCCTTGCATTACATCGCCGGTATTTTCAAACATGCGCGCGCGCTGAACGCGTTCACCAATGCCAGCACCAACAGCTACAAGCGGCTGGTGCCCGGCTTTGAGGCGCCGGTATTGCTCGCCTACTCCGCACGCAACCGCTCGGCGTCGTGCCGCATCCCCTGGGTTCCCGATCCTCGGGCCAGGCGCATAGAAATACGCTTCCCGGATTCCTGCGGCAATCCGTATTTCATGTTCGCGGCGATGATGATGGCCGGATTGGACGGCATCCAGAATCGGCTGGACCCGGGCGATCCCCTGGAAAAAGACCTGTATGACCTGACCATAGAGGAAGAAAAAGAGATTCCCACCGTGTGCTCATCACTGGATCAGGCTCTGGAAGCCCTGGATCAGGATCGGGAATTCCTCACCACCGGTGGGGTATTTTCCGACGACATGATCGACGGGTATATCGAGTTGAAGATGAATGAGGTCACCCGCTTTCGGATGACCACACACCCGGTAGAGCTCGATATGTACTACAGTCTGTAATCTGGTTAGCCCCGGCCACCCGAGCCGCTCGGGTGGTCGGGGCGACCGTTTCTTCCTGCTATAGTTTACGATGCAGACTGACAAGGAAAACCATCTGTAACCTGTTGTTGAGGCCAAGTCATCCTGCGTCTGCGCCAACCCGTGTTATCTGCGCATAAGTCAATGACTACAGTCTCATACAGGTTGCTCGATACTCTTTACACGGCGGTGCTGGTGTTTAATGACTCCTTGCAACTTACCGATATCAACAACGCCGGAGAAACACTGTTTCTAATCAGTCGCGCCAGGATGTTCGGTTATAATGCGGCGGAAATTTTTACCGGCTCCAACTACCTGTTGGAAAATATCGAGCGTACCCGTGACACCGGACAACTGCGCATGGAATGGGGCATTGAACTGGATCTCCCCGCGGCCAGGACCGTGTGTGTGGACTGCATTGTGACACCGGTCATGGACGCAGAAAGGTGCCTGGAGGTCGTTGTTGAACTGGTCAACGTCAATTCGCGCATTCATACACTGAGTGAGAGCAACATATCCTACCTGCACGACGCCGCGCGCAAGTCGCTGAGCGGGATCGCCCATGAGATCAAGAACCCGTTGGGGGGGCTGCGCGGCGCGGCACAACTGCTGGAACGGGAATTAAACGGCTCCGGTCTGGCCGAATATACCCGGATCATTATCAATGAGGCGGACCGGCTGCGTAACCTGGTCGATCGCATGCTGGCGCCGGTTACCAGGAACAGCGTCAACCGCGTAAACATCCACCAGGTGCTTGAGCATACGCTGGGCATCGTGGAAGCAGAATCGGAGTTCAATATCGAAATCAGGCGCGACTATGATCCCAGCCTGCCGACGCTACGGGCGGATGGCGAGCAATTGATCCAAGCGTTCCTGAACGTGTCCAGGAACGCAGTTCAGGCTATCGAGGAGAACGGCCGGATACTGGTGCGTACCCGCATCAAACGTCGCTGCACCATTCAGCGCAAGCATCACAAGCTGGCGGTCGAGATCGACGTAATCGATGACGGCCCCGGCGTGCCGGCAGATATTGAGGAGCATATTTTCTACCCCATGGTAACGGGCCGGGTGGGAGGCTCCGGCCTGGGGTTGTCCATTTCCCAATCGCTGATCCAATCCAACAACGGTCTGATCAAATATCAGCGGCTTGACGACGAGACCTGTTTCAGGATACTGCTGCCGGTGGAATGACATGGCGCCACGCGACAAAATCTGGATCGTTGATGACGATAAATCCATCAGGTGGGTGCTGGAACGCGCCCTGACCCGGGAACAACTGCAAACGGTGTGCTTTGAAAACGCGCAAGCCCTGCTGCAAAACCTGGAGCGCGATACGCCGGATCTCATCATCTCGGATATCCGCATGCCGGGGCTCGATGGCGTGGCCCTGCTCGAAGAGATCAAGCTGAAAACGCCTGAGGTGCCGGTCATCATCATGACTGCGTTTCCGGACCTGGACCGGGTGGTGTCATCGTTCCAGGGTGGAGCGTATGAGTACCTGTCCAAGCCGTTTGATATAGAGGAACTGCTGAACCTGGTGAAACGGGCGATACGCCGGCATCCTGCGGTGGCGCCGGGGGCGGCCGCAACGAGAGACATCACACCGGATGAAATCGTTGGCTCGGCCACGGCGATGCAGGAAGTGTTTCGCGCCATCGGCAGGTTGTCGGCTTCTAATTTGACCGTACTCGTTACCGGCGAATCCGGCACCGGCAAGGAGCTGGTAGCCCAGGCGTTGCATCGCCACAGCCCCCGTGCGCAACAGCGTTTTATTGCCATCAATGTGGCGGCCATACCGCGGGATTTGCTGGAATCAGAACTGTTCGGCCATGAAAAAGGCGCGTTCACCGGCGCTACTGCGCAGCGCAAAGGGCGCTTCGAGCAGGCCGGCGGCGGCACCTTGTTCTTAGATGAAATCGGCGATATGCCGGCAGATCTGCAAACCCGCTTGCTGCGCGTGCTCTCAACCGGGGCGTTTTATCGTGTCGGTGGGCACCTGCCTATTGATGCGGATGTGCGGGTGATCGCGGCCACCAACCAGGAGCTGGAACAGCAGGTAAGCCGCGGCACCTTCCGCGAAGATTTGTTCCACCGCCTGAACGTGATCCGCGTGCACGTGCCCGCGCTACGCGACCGACGCGAAGATATACCGGTGTTGACGGAACATTTCCTGCGACGTTCCGCCCTGGAGCTGAACACCGATGCCAAACTGATGTTGCCGCAAACCCAGACCTTTCTGAACCGACTGGATTGGCCGGGCAACGTCAGGCAACTGGAAAATTTTTGTCGCTGGATAACGGTTATGGCCCCGGGCAAGGAGATTCACATCGACGACCTGCCCCCGGAACTGGGGCAGGCCAACCCGTCGGAGCCAACGACCGAAGACTGGGAAAGCACACTGCGCCACTGGGTCAAAACCAACCTGCACAAGGGCGAGACCGGCCTGCTCGGCAATGTCCTGCCCGCATTCGAGCGCATCCTGATTGAAGAAGCCCTGCAACAAACCGGCGGCCGGCGGGTAGAAGCCGCCAAACTCCTGGGCTGGGGACGAAATACCCTGACCAGGAAGATCAAGGGGCTGGATTTGAAGATATAAGCAGGTTCCTCAGCGCTCGTTTTTCACATCAGAGCGAAAAACTAAAATTCACAAATGAATAGCTTTAGTAATTCATTTTCATAAAAAATAACCATTTTTCATGAAAAACCGGTTAGAATAACCAATTTTCGTAGCCAATAACTATTTTTCATGAGTAGCAAACCACTGAGCACATTTTCAGAACCCGTTATCGTTTTTCATGAGCGGCGTTTGCCTGAAAAGGCGAAGCCTGTCGGCTATGCTGCAATCATCGATAACTACGATCTTGCCGTTCCTGTTCCCATTACCCTGAGCGCCATCGGCACGCGCCACCGGGTACTGGAGCAAGACGGCTGGCGTATCTTCACGCCCCGCCATGAGCCGCAGCCTGATCTCAAGGGTCACCTGATCTTTGCTCTGAAATACGAGGGGCTTGACCTTGCTGTTCTGAAACAGCTGTTCCTGTCCATCGGCCCGGCGCCGGTTGAGGCTATGGTCAAGGCCAGCCCGACCGGAAGCTATGTCCGACGTTTATGGTTTCTGTATGAATGGCTGTTGGCAGAAAAACTACCCCTGCCCGACGCCGACAAGGGTAATTATGCGCCGGTCATCGACCCGCAACTGCAATGGGCGACCGCGGGCACACCCGTATCCCGACAACGCGTTCGGAACAATTTACCGGGGACACCGGAATTCTGTCCTCTGGTCTTCAAAACAGAGACGCTACGTAAATTTGTCGAGATGGACTTCAAGCGCCGCGCCCAGGACGCGGTAGCGGCTATACCCAAGGATATCATGGCGCGCACCGCGGCTTTCCTGCTGCTGAAAGACTCCAGGGCCAGCTATATCATCGAAGGAGAAAACCCACCCCAGGACCGCATCCAACGCTGGGGACGGGCCATTGGCGAGGCCGGTCGTCGCCCTCTCGACCTTGAAGAGTTGCTGCGCTTACAACGCATCGTCATTGGCGATAACCGCTTTATAAATATGGGGCTGAGAAACGAAGACGGCTTTGTCGGCACACACGACCGGGCCACGCGCCTGCCGTTGCCCGACCACGTCAGCGCCAGGCATGATGACCTTGAGGCGCTGGTCAGCGGTCTTATCTGCTTTGACCGGGAGGCCGCAGGCAGTATCGACCCGGTGGTCGCCGCCGCGATTCTTGCCTTCGGTTTTCTCTATATCCATCCTTTTGAAGACGGGAACGGCCGTATTCATCGCTATCTGCTCCACCACGCGTTGACTCAACGCGGGTTCAATCCGCCCGGTGTTATCTTTCCGGTTGCAGCCGCCATTCTTGATGAAATCGACCGTTACCGCACTGTTCTGGAAAGTTATTCCGAGCGACTTTTGCCGTTAATCAAGTGGCAGCCAACATCCTCAGGCAACATCAAGGTGCTCAATGATACGGCAGATTTCTATCGTTATTTCGATGCCACCCCCCATGCAGAATTCCTGTATGAATGCGTCAAACGGACAATAGCCGAAGACCTGCCCCAGGAAGCCGACTACCTGACCCGCTTCACCACCGCCCAAACAGCCGTAATGAACCGCGTCGAAATGCCGGACAGACTGGCACAGAATTTAATCTTACTTGTGCGTCAAAATAACGGAGCACTGGCAAAAAAGCGCAGGGAGAAGGAGTTCAAAGCCCTGACGGATGCGGAGGTTA
>JAPORZ010000041.1 GCA_026709915.1 Gammaproteobacteria bacterium | reverse complement strand
TCACACTTTTTCATTTCCGTCTCTAAAAATGCCACGGAGGGCATTTTTAGAGGTTCCCTTAAAGGCGCCTCTGATTTTTAGAGGCGCCCTTCAATACCGCGGCTTTCTCTCCCAGTCATAGCTGGTGCGGACAATAAACTCCAGGTCGTCATAACGCGGCTGCCAGCCCAGAGCTTCCCGTGCCGAGCTGCCGTCCGCGACAAGCGCGGGCGGGTCGCCGGGGCGCCGCTCTGACTCAACGACGGGAATTGGGCTGCCATGCACCTGCTCTACCGCTCGCACCACCTCCCAAACGCTGTAACCGTGACCATAGCCGCAATTTAAGGTGATGGACTCGCCGCCGCTTTGCAGACGCTGCAGCGCCAGAACGTGCGCGGCGGCCAGGTCGCTGACGTGAATATAGTCTCTGATGCCGGTGCCGTCCGGGGTCGGATAGTCCGTGCCGTAGATGTGCAGTTGCTGGCGCTTACCCAAGGCCGTTTCGCAGGCTACCTTGATTAACAAGGTGCAATCCGCAGTGGACTGGCCGATGCGGCCTTGCGGGTCGGCGCCGGCCACGTTGAAGTAGCGCAAGGTCGCATAGTTCAGGGGCGCCACGGCGGCTACGTCCCGCAGCATGATCTCGGTCATGAGCTTGGACATCCCATAAGGATTCACGGGTTCGGTGGGGGTTTGCAGGGTAGCCTGACCGGATGCTGGAATGCCATACACCGCCGCGGTGGAGGAGAACACGAAGTGTTTAACGCCGGTCTGTACGCAGACCTCTAGCAGCGCGCGCGACTTGACGGTGTTGTTTTCGTAGTATTTCAACGGGTTGGCAACAGACTCCGGAACGATGGTAGAGCCGGCAAAATGTATCACCGCGCCGACCCGGCGTTTGCTCAGCAGCAGGCCCAACAGCTCCTTGTTGCCTGTGTCGCCCCGAATTAGTTCACAACCGGCAACCGCTGCGGCAAAACCTCTGGACAAGTCATCCAAGACAATGACCTCGTAGCCTTCCTGCAGCAGGTCCAGGGCAACATGGCTGCCGATATAACCGGCGCCACCGGTGAGCAGCACCGTTTTGTTACCCATGACCGGACTCGAACAGGTTTACCTCGCTCCCTTCATCGACCAGGTCGAACAATTCCATTACGTCATGGTTACGCATGCGTATGCACCCGGCGGAACCGGGCACGCCCAGCGGCGCCTCGTCGGGCGCGCCATGGATGTAAATGTAGCGGTGGTAGGTATCCACCGCGCCCCCCTGATTGAACCCCGGTTCCTCACCGCGCAACCAGATAATGCGGGTGAGGATCCAATCCCGCTCGGGGTAGCGTCGGCGTAGTGTCGGGGTATATGTCTCCCCGGTTGGCGTCCTGCCGACAAACACCGTATTGGCCCGGCAGCCAGCGCCGATCCGCGCCGCGATACTATGCCGGCCGCGTGGCGTGCAACCGCTGTCAAGCTGTTCGCCGCTGCCGTTTTTCCCGGTCGATACCGGGTACTCTCGCACAACGCCGCCCGCTCCCAGCAGTTGTAACACCTGCCGGGTCAGGTCAATGTCGATCTTGTAATTTTCGGCGCTCATGGGTCTTACCCTACGTAAAGGGAACCTCTAAAAATTAGAGGTTCCCGTGCAGCATAAGGACATGCTGCCATTTTTAAGCACGTAAGTGCTTGAAAATGAAGGAAATGAAAAATCATACTTTTTCATTTCCGTCTCTAAAAATGCCACGGAGGGCATTTTTAGAAGTTACCTAAAGACGCCTCTAAAAATTAGAGGCGCCTTTGCAGCATTATGGATATGCTGCCATTTTTAAGCACGTCAGTGCTTGAAAATGACGGAAACGGAAAATCATACTTTTCCGTTTCCGTCTCTGCTTATGTGCCACGGCGGGCATTTTCAGAGCTTATTCAAATAACGCGATGGATTCAACATGGGCAGTGTGGGGAAACATGTCCATGACTCCGGCTGCGGCCAGTTTTAATCCTCCTTTATTGACCAGGATGCCTGCATCCCGGGCCAGGGTCGCCGGGTTGCAGGAAACATACACCAGCTTTTCCATCTGCCGCAGGTCCAGCTGTTCGATGACCTCGCGCGCGCCGCTGCGCGGCGGGTCCAGCAGAACCTTGTTGTGCTCATACCCATTCAGCTCAGCGCACCGGTCGGGCTTGGACAGGTCACACACGCTGAAATCGACGTTGGCGAGCCTGTTGTTGCGCGCGTTTGCCTGCGCGCGCCGCACCAGGTTATCCGACCCCTCCAGTCCGATAGCGCGCTGCGCATATCTGGCGCCGGCAAGGGTAAAGTTGCCCAGTCCGCAGAACAGGTCCAGCAGCGTATCCGTGGCGCCCAGGTCCAGCAGTTCCAGTACCCGGTCGACCAGCAGGGCGTTGAGCTCGAAATTGACCTGGGTGAAATCCATGGGCAGGAACTCCACGGTGACATCGTGATTATCCAGCCGGTAATACAAACCCGGTTCGGGCCGCTCAGACAGACTGTGCACACTGTCAAGCCCGCCGGGTTGCAGGTAAAATCTGAGCGGGCGCCCGGCCTCATAGTCGGCCAAGGTGCTTCTGTCAGCGTCGGTCAAGGGCGCCAGATGTCGTATTACGACGGCGGCAACCGTATCGCTCACAGCCACTTCCAACTGCGGTATCTGCCGGTACACCGACAGCTTGTGCAGCAGTTCCTTGAGTTGATCGATAGTCCTACCAAGCAACGGGTGCAGGACTTCGCAGGAATCAATATCGGCAATAAAACTGCTGTATTTCTCTCTGAAACCGACCAGCACCTTGCCCTTCCCGGCGACGTATTTCACGCCCAGCCGGGCCTTGCGTCGATAGCCCCAGCGCGCTGCGGACAGTGGCGGGAGCACCCGTTCCGGCTCCAGCCCGCCGCTGTGCCGCAGTTGTTCCAGCAACACCGCCTGCTTGTGTAACAGTTGTTCGTCACCGTCCAGGTGCATCAGGCTGCAACCGCCGCATAAGCCATAGTGGGGGCAGCGCGGCGCCACCCGTAAAGCCGACGGCTGCAACACTTCAACCGTGCGTCCCTCAGCAAATTGCCCACGCTTTCTGGTGTAGAGAAACCGCACCTGTTCCCCCGCCAGCGCGCCGTCAATAAACACGGTCTTGCCGTTGATACGGGCAATGCCCCGGCCTTCGTGGGCGAGGGACGCTATGGACGCCGGGAGGGGGGTGGCTGCACGTTGCTCACGCCGGTTGGACATTGACCGATTATAGCAGTCAGGCATTAAGACCGCTTCACAAATCCGTCCAGAACGGATTTGGACATCCGCAGCATGTCCGCAGGGGGCGTCCCAGCACAAAATGGAGTAACACAGGCAATTCCCGGAATGATTATAATGGATGCATTACTATGACCACTCATAAGATTATGCGTCAGAAAACCCGGGACAAGTTGAAGGTACTGCACGTTACGCCGAGCATGTCGCCGGCATGGGGCGGGCCGGCGCTTGCGGTAGCGGAACTGGCTGCGGCGTCCGCCGAGCGAGGGATACAATGCGAAATACTGACCACCCATGGCTACCGGGTCGGCAGCGGCCAGGTGCCGACTCCGGGCATCCCCATTTACAGTTTTGATGCCGGATTCGGCGTGGCGGCGCGCACCTGGACCGGATATTCAAGGAAGCTGGTGCGCTTCCTGCGTGACCGGGTGACGGATTTTGACCTGGTCCACATTCACGAAATCTGGCACTTCCCGGCCTACGCAGCCTGTTGTGCGGCAAGAGCGCACCGGCTTCCATACGTGTTCACCATTCATGGGGAGCTGAGTGACTGGGGGTTGCGGCAGAAAGCGTTGAAAAAACGAATTTACCGGTTTTTTGTATTGGACAGGATGTTGCGCGAGGCCGGCGCACTGCATGCGATAACCCGCACGGAACAGGAACAGATCCGCAAACTGGGTTTTGATACCCCGGTTGTGGTGGCCCCGAACGGCACTAAAGAGTTCAGCCTGCCGTCTCCAAAAAAGCTGACACAACGCTTTCCACAGCTAAATGGCAAACGGGTGGTGTTGTTCTTAGGCCGCCTGCATCCTAAAAAAGGGCTGGATATACTGGCGCGCAGTTTCGCTGCAATTGCCGGGCGTTTTGATGACCTCGCGCTGCTGGTCGTAGGGCCGGATAAATTCGGAACCCGGCAAGACATGGAGGCTATCCTGAATGCCGCAGGTCTGCTGGAGCGCACGGTGTTCACCGGGTTGTTGACCGGTGAGGAGAAGCTGGCTGCGCTGAGTTGCGCCGACCTGTTCGTGTTGCCGTCCCACTCCGATGTGCTGGGCATTGCCGTACTGGAGGCGTTGGCAGCGCGCGTGCCGGTCGTCATCACCACGGGATGCGAGTTCCCGGAGGTCTCGGAATATGGGGCGGGGCTCATCGCTGAAGCTGATGCAACATCCATTGCTCAGGCAATGAGTCAACTGCTGGCAAATAAGGAACTGCGCCGGAGCATGGGCGAGCAGGGACACAAACTGGTCACCGAGCGTTATACCTGGCAGGCGGCCGCGGCCACGATGAGTGCTCTGTATCGGACTCTTGTCGCTTGATACACACCGACTCATTGCCAGGCAGCGCAACATGAGCGCTGGCGCTGGGCCGCAACAGAGCCTGAGCGCCCGCACGCTCAGCGGGCTGGGATGGTCCTACTTGGCTTCCTTCATCAAGGCGCTCCTGTCCTTACTGGTGCTGGTGCTCCTTGCCCGGCTGCTCACGCCGGCTGAATTCGGGCTGTTCGGGATTGCCTGGATTTTCATCATAATGGGAAGCAGGTTCGGCCAATCATTTGTGGGACCGGCAATTATCCAGCGGTCTGAGCTGAGTACGGGGCATATCCAATCCGGCTTCACGCTATCGCTCATAATTGGTAGCGCCATCACCGGGTTGGTCTGGTTGTCTGCGCCGTTTATCGGGGAATTCTTCCAGGAGCCAACGGCAACGCGCATCATGCAGTTCTTGTCGGTGATATTCGTCATCAACGGCATTGGCAGTGTCCCTGCTCACTTGTTACGCCGTGACCTGCGCTTCAGGGCACTGATGATTGTAGATGTCAGCGCCTACTGTGTCGGTTATGGACTTACTGCCGTCGTGCTTGCTTACCAGGGCTATGGCGTGTGGTCACTGGTCTGGGGAGAGATCAGCTACCGGGTTATCCATACGGTCATGGCGCTTTGCTACACACGCAATCGTCTTTACCCGCGTTGGTCAGGGAGAGAGGCGGCAGATCTTATGTCCACCGGCGCAGGTTTTTCTCTGGCAAGTATCTTTGGGTTCATCGCCCGTCAGGGTAGCCACTTCATCATCGGGCGTTGGTTGGGCGCGGCGGCGCTAGGTTACTATACACGCGCTGATAGACTTATTCTGGCGCCGAAAAACTACGTCGGTCAGAATTTGCTGCGGGTATTGTTTCCGGCCATGGCGCAACGGCAGCATGGAACCGGGCGCCTCACCATGGTTTACCGGCATGGTTTGGAAATATTATCGTTGTTGGCATTACCCTTGAGCGTCATGCTGTTCCTGGCTGCGCCGGAAATCGTTCTGGTCATTCTGGGGGAGCAATGGGAACCGGCTATTGTGCTGCTGCGGATGCTCGCGCTTGCCATGCCGTTTCAGCTGTGTGATGTGTTAAATCATGCCTGCATCAGCGCAGTCGGCGCGGTGTATCGCTTGGCCTGGCGTCAGGGGTTGCATGCCGTGCTCGTCGTGGTTGGCGCCTGGTATGCCAGCCGTTGGGGTCTGGAGCAGGTGGTCATGGTCGTGGTCAGCGCCCAGATTATCGCCTACCTGCTATTGACGCAGTTATCGGTTTCATTGTTGCAACTTGGCGCGCGCCGTTTCATGCACTGCTGCGTGCCGGCCTTATGGGTAGCGCTCTGCACCGCTACGGCGTTATTGCTGACAACAGAACTGGCCCGCACCCTGGCCTTGCCGGATTTCCCGGCGCTTGTTATCAAAGTATTGGTGTGGCTGGCAACGTTAATCACAGCGATATACTTCGCCCCACCCTCGGTGCGTCCTGCATCACTGAGCTGGGTAAGCACTGACCTGCCCCTCGAAGCGCTCGGGCTACCGGGACGCTACTTGCAGAGAGGTCTGAAATGGCTGCTGTAGGGAACAGGACCCGGCTGATCGGTAGTGGGCTACGATTTGCTGTTATCTGATTCCCGTGCTGGATATGATTTTATGTCAGCTATAAAATATTGTAATGTTACAACACTAATACATTGTAATAGCACAGCAGTAGATTCGGGTGATGGCACATGGCAGCCTTTGAAACATTATTGGCAAACTCGCTGGAGCTGGCGCGCGCGGTAGCGCAAGATAACATCGTCAATTCCAGTGTGCTATCCCGTACTCATCGGGGCCGCTTGCTCAGGACCGGGTGGTTAACGCCGGTCATTCGTGGCTGGTATATTCTTGGCCGTCCTGGCAGCCCGGGTGAATCCACAAACTGGTATGCGTCCTACTGGGCATTCATCGGCCAGTACCTGCGTAACCGGTTCGATGTCAGTTACTGTTTGTCGGCTGATTCGTCGATCGATTTTCATCTCGATAGCAATGCAGTCCCAGGCCAGTTAATCGTGATGTCAAGCAAAGGCGGCAGTCATCGACTTGAATTGCCCCATGGCACATCGATGTTTATTTATGAAGCCGCAGAGCTACCGGAGAACGGTGAGACAATACTCAGCATACGCACGATGCCGCTGGCGCTCGCCTTATGCCGCGTCTCCCCTACTTTGTTCAGCCAGGAGCCCGATAAAGCGGAAATTGTTCTGCGTATGGCAAACGTGACTGATGTGACCCGCATTTTGCTTAAAGGAGGACATACCAGTATTGCCGGCCGTCTCGTCGGCGCTTACCGGTTTCTGGGTGATGAGCAGGCCGCGCGCCGGATTGAAAACAGCATGTCGGCAGCCGGCTACCGGTTACGGACAGAGAATCCGTTTAATACCGCCCAACCGGTATTTGGCGAAAGTCCGATACGAATTACCTCGCCCTATGCCGCGCGCATCCGTGCGCAGTGGCAACGAATGAGAGAACCGCTTAGCGGAATGTTTCCCGAGGCGCCTGGATTAACAGGTAATCCAAAGTCTGTGCTAAAGCAAATCGAAGAGCTCTATGAGCATGATGCCTACCATTCTTTATCAATAGAAGGCTACGAAGTCACCGCGGAGCTGGTCATGCGTGTTCGAGCTGGTCTGTGGAATCCGGATGCCAGTCAGTCCGACCGGGACCAACGGAATGCCATGGCTGTAAGAGGTTATGCGGACGCATTCACTATGGTTTGCACCGGCGCGGAGAAGATTTTCAACGGCGCCCGGCCTGCCGGGATAATCAGGGAGGGGTTACAGGACTGGTACCGGGCGCTTTTCTCCCCCGCGGTGCAAGCCGGTATCATCGCCCCCGGTGACCTGGCCGGATATCGGGACGATCAGGTGTATATACAGGCCTCGGCTCACGTGCCACCACCGAAAGGCGCTATTTTGGACGCAATGGACGCGTTTTTTGAGTGTTTAACAAATGAACCCGTGCCGATTGTGGCAGCAATCCTGGGTCATTTCTTTTTCGTTTTTATTCATCCGTTCATGGATGGAAACGGTCGTATGGGAAGATTTATTATGAATATCTTATTGGTATCTGCCGGTTACCGCTGGACCATCATCCGCTCGGACCAGGAGCGCCGCAACACCTATGTTCAATCATTGGAACGGGCTTCCGTACAGGGTGACATCCTCCCGTTTGCAGAATTCATACGGGAGGAAATGGAGGTAGAATGGCAGTAGGCAGTGTGCTCGAAACAATCGTCATTGACATGAATGCCAGAACCGTCATACCTTGTGCGTCATTCTCCGGTGTGCGGAAGTCCCCCATAGTTGATTGATTCGGTGAATAAAGCGTGAACGACAGTATTGGCGTGCGTGACGGATATAAACGCGTCTTCGACTTGACCGTCATCATTTTTGCTTACATGCTGCTGTTTCCCTTGTGGTTGATAGTCTGGATTTTCGTGCCGCTCGCCATCTGGCTGGAAGACAGGGGGCCGGTGTTCTACGCGCAGGAGCGGGTCGGTCGGTTCGGGCAGCGCTTCAAGGTACTCAAATTCCGCACCATGATCCAGAACGCGGAGAGCCTGACGGGCCAGGTGTGGGCGCAAGCAGACGACCCCCGTC
>JAPORZ010000236.1 GCA_026709915.1 Gammaproteobacteria bacterium | reverse complement strand
TCTGGCCGAAACGGTCGCTGGACACCGCAAGGTTGATTATTTTCTGGAAAAGCCGATCAGTACCTCCGTATATGATCTCGACAGGATGGAGCCGGGCATGTCGATGACCGGTCCGGCGATCGTCGAAAACGCTACCACTACCATAGTTGTGTCACCCGGCAAGCAGGTGCGGATGGATGACTATGGAAACATAATCATCACCTTGCACAGTGAGTAACGAACATGGGCAAACCGCAGCCTACTGAGACTGATCGCTATACCAGCGAAATCATAGCGAATGCCCTGGTCGCAGCGGGTGATGAGATGTTCGGCGCCTTGCGCCGGTCGAGCATGAGTCCGATTATCTATGAAGCGCTCGACTATTCGGTCGGTATCACCGATGCAAACGGCGAGTTGATTTCTCAAGGAGTAGGCACAACGGTATTTTTGGGTATGATCGACTCGCTGGTAAAGGATATCATTGCAAAATTTGGTGACGGTTGCATACGTCCGGGCGATGTCTTTATCAGCAATGACACCTACGCCGGCGGCAGCACCCACCTGTCGGATATTGCCATTGTGTCGCCGGTTTTTTATGAAGGCATACTGATCGCCTTTACGGTCAACAAGGCGCACTGGACTGACGTTGGCGGCATGGCGCCAGGAAGTTTTACAACGAATTCTACCGAGATTTTTCAAGAGGGGCTCCAGTTACCCTTCGTCAAGATCATAGCTCAGGGAGAAAAGATGGATGGCATATTTGATATCCTGCAAGCCAACATCAGGTTTCCCGAAGCCTCCTTGGGGGATTTCTGGGCTGGCGTTGCCGCCAACCGGGTCGGTGAAACGCGCATTCTTAGCCTGGTGAAAAAGTACGGTCCGGAGGTTGTCGTTGCCGCTATGCAGGCACTCCTGGAATACGGAGAACGCATGACTCGAGCCGAACTCGCCAAGCTGCCAAAGGGGGAATTTCACGCCGAAGATTTCATAGATGACGATGGCATCGGCGGCGACCCGATCCCGGTCAGCGTAAAATTGACTATCACGGATGATAAGTTTATTGCAGACTTTTCAGGCGCACCGCCGCAGGTGTTAGCGCCGATCAACTGTGCGCGTCATGGTCTTGTTTCCGCAGCTCGCATCATTTTCAAAGCGGTCACAAACCCGCAGATTCCTGCGAATAGTGGCTGTTTTCGGCCCTTGGAAGTCATCTGTCCGGAGCGAACGATTTTCACGGTGGAGCGTCCGGGACCCTGTTCGACCTATTGGGAGACCATGCTGTACGTAAAAGACCTGATTTGGAAGGCAATGGCGGAATTGGTGCCGGATCGACTTTCGGCAGGCCACCTGCTTTCGGTTTGTGCCAATACTATGGAACTCAAGCACCCGAAAACCGGCGCCCGCACATTGTTCGTGCAGCCGCTTGTGGGTGGGTGGGGCGCAGCCAACTTTCGCGACGGCGACCGCGGCCAATTCTGTATCGCGGACGGTGAGACCTATAACATTCCTGTAGAGATTCAGGAGTTGAAGCATGGCGTGCATATCCGGCAGTATGCCTTGCATAATGAAGATGGCGGCGAAGGGGAGTTTCGGGGTGGTAACGGTTGCTACCTTGATTACGAAATAACGGGCGAGGAGGCCTATTTTACCGGCAGCTTTATTCGGAAAAAGTTCTTGCCCTGGCCCTGCGCCGGCGGCCGGCAAGGGAGCGCTAACTATATTCATATCCTGCGCGCCGACGGGACTGAGGAAAAATACGGCAAGGTGACCCGAGTCCGTTTGCAAAAAGGCGATGTGGTGCGTTGTGTCACGGCAACCGGCGCCGGCTGGGGCGACCCGGGTCGTCGTTCTGCGGCAATGATAAAAGAAGATCTTCGCAACGGTTACATCACTGCCGCGCAGGCAGACAGGTTCTACCGCGGTGCGGGCAGCGCGGGGCGCTATGCGGGTTAAATACTACGCTGCCGCGCAGGTCGCAAACGGACTTTCCTATCCCGAACTCATCGCCCGCTTGAAACTGGCATTCCAGGAGGACACTACGCAGCCGCCGCGCAATCATTATTGCTTAAGTACACTCAACAAACCTGCTGAAATGCTCATTATGCCCGCGTGGAATCAACGGGCGGTCGCAGTCAAAATCCTCACTTTATTTGAACAGAACAGTACAGACGGCTTACCGGTCATTCAAGGTGTCGTGGTGGCCTTTGATCCGGTTCGAGGCCAGCCAATGGCCATCATTGATGCGCCTGAGCTGACTGCCAGACGCACCGCCGCGGCGTCGGCGCTGGCCTCGTCATATCTCTCGCGCACAGATGCGAGTCATCTTTTAATCATAGGAACAGGAAATCTGGTACCCTATCTGGCGCAGGCGCACGCCGTGGTGCGACCACTGCGGCGCATATCCATTTATGGACGGGATAGCAGGAAGGCTAAGGAAACCGTGCAAAACGTCGCCCGTGTCGTCGGTTCAAAAATCGAAGTCGCGCTAGCCCGAGAGCTATCGAAAAGCGCCCGTGAAGCCCAGGTGATCACCACTGCGACCCGGTCTCTTGACCCTGTCATTTGTTATCGCTGGCTCAGCCCCGGCGTGCATCTTGATCTGGTCGGTGGATACCGGCCGGATATGCGCGAAGCAGACGCTGAGACCATCGTTAACGCTTCACTTTTCGCCGATACGCGTCAAGGCGTTCTGCTGGAAGCCGGCGATATCACTCAGCCTGTGAGCAAGGGGCTGATCACCGAGCAGGATATACGCGCCGATCTGTTCGATTTAAGCCGCGGGCGTCATGTTGGCCGCACCGGTGAGGACGAGATCACGTTGTTCAAGTCGGTAGGGGCTGCGCTCGAGGATCTGGCCGCAATCTCCCTGTTATTTGATCATTTCGGACTCGACGCGCAATGAAAATCACCTTCGAAGCAGATACAACCCTGCGCGCAGGTCTGTCAATATTTCTGGTATTTGCGGATGATATCAGCAGCGACAGGCTCGCTGAGCTGGACGTAAAACTGGCTGGCGCGATTGCCCGTAGCGTGCAGGCTACCCGCTATAACGCTGCGTTTGGTGAGCGCCTGGACATTTCCTGCCATGATGCGCTAGCGCCGGCTCGGGTCATGTTGCTGGGCTGCGGCAACGCCGCTGAAATGTCGGCCGGCAAGGCGGAGAGGCTTGGCGGTAAGGCGTTTTTAGAGGCGTGCTCCACCTCGATCGCTGCGGTTCAGCTGCTCCTGCCGTCCAACTTGTCGCAAGCGTTGCCAACGGAAGAATTCCTGGCGTCGCTCCATGCCGGCTGGCGACTGCGAGCCGGCAATCCCGATAGTTATCGCAGCGAGAAAAAAAAGAACAACAGACCCGGCATCGACAAGGTGGTTATAGCCGCCCCGGGCGCTGATGACAGAACCGTACAGGAGCGGGTCACACGCAGCGACGCAGTCACCACCGCGGTACTGAACACGCGCGCGCTGATCATGGCGCCGCCGAATCATCTCACACCCGCCAAACTGTGCGACTGCTCACGCGAACTCTCCGCCTTCGGGGTGGATGTGCATGTCATTACTGAGCCTGAGGCGCTCAACAGGGGCTTCCCGGGCACTGCTGCCGTTGCCAGGGGCAGCGCCGAGCCTGCTGGTATCTCAATTATGCAATGGTCCGCCGCCGCGGCAGAGCAGGCGCCCACCATTGCCTTGGCGGGCAAGGGCGTTACCTATGACTCCGGTGGCATCACGCCCAAATCTGCCAGCGGGCAAATTCTGATGAAGTTTGACATGGGCGGCGCGGCGGTGGTCATCGGCGTACTGCAAGCGGTTGCCGCGTTGGGCCTGAATATCAACGTTATCGGCGCGTTCGCCGCTTGCGAGAACATGTCGGGCAGCGCCGCCTTCCGTGCCGGCGACGTATTGACCATGAACAACGGCGCTACCGTTGAAGTCTCATTCCCGGATGCAGAAGGCCGCTTGTTGCTGGCGGATTTGAATATCCACCTGTGCGCTGAGTACAAACCGGACCTGATCGTGGATATTGCGACGTTGACATATACCGTTATGGGCGCCTTGGGCGACGGCTGTACGGGTTTATTCACCGACGATGACGGCATCGCCGCGGGTTTGCTGAAAGCCGGGCGGCAAGCTGAGCAGCGTATCTGGAGACTGCCGACCGGCGAACACTATCTGCAGTCGTTGGACTCCCATATCGCTGACCTCAAGAACATGCCCGCGCCCAACCATTTTGGCGTACTTGCCGGCTCGGCCTCCGTAGCGGCAGCATTCCTGCGCTACTTTGTCGAGGGCGCGCGCTGGGCACACCTGGATACGGCCGCCGCGACCTGGGCGGCAGAGAGCTCGGAGCTGTGGCCTGCAGGCCCCACCGGCGAGCCGGTTAAATCAATCGTTGCCTGGCTCGAGGCAATGGCCTCTTCACAATGTCAATAACGCAGCATTCCCGCCGATTGCGGCGGTGTTGATGGTGCAGGTCTGTTCGGTGGCAAAGCGTAACAGGTAGTGCGGGCCGCCGGCCTTGGGGCCGGTGCCGGACAGGCCGCAGCCGCCGAAGGGTTGTACGCCGACCACGGCGCCGACCATGTTGCGGTTGACGTAGATGTTGCCGACCCGTACCCGTTCACGGATGTAGTGCGCGCGTTGCTCGATTCTGCTGTGGATGCCGAGGGTCAGCCCGTAGCCCAGATCGTTGATCTGCTCCAGCAACGGCGCCAGTTCCGCAACGTCATAACGCAATACGTGCAATATCGGGCCGAACATTTCTTCTTGCAGTTCGGCTAAGGCGTTGACTTCAATCAGCGCCGGGGGTACGAAGTAACCGGATATGTCTGCGCTCGGTCCCGGCCCGCGGTACAGCAAGCTGCCGTGCTGCTGCGCCTTGTCGATGTAGCCTTCCAGCCGGGACTGTGCCGCGGCGTCAATGACCGGCCCGAGGTCCGTATCCAGGCGCGCCGGGTCGCCGCTTACCCATTCATCGAGGTGGTGGGTCAGCAGTTCCAGTACCTGCGACGCAATCTCCTGCTGCAAGCACAGCAGGCGCAAGGCTGAGCAACGCTGACCGGCGCTGTTGAAGGCGGATAGCACCACATCTTGTACGACCTGCTCCGGTAGCGCCGAACTGTCCACCAGCATGGCGTTGATACCCCCGGTTTCGGCGATCAGACACGGCAGTGGACCCTGGCGTGTAGCGAGCTTGTGATTGATCCGCCGCGCGGTCTCAGTGGAGCCGGTAAAAGCCACACCCGCCACCCTAGAATCATCCAGCAGGGTAGCGCCCAGCTCCGGGCCGGCGCCGGGCAGGAACGCCAGCACCTGCTGTGGGATGCCTGCCGCGTAAAGCAGTTCGGCAACCTGGGAAGCCACCAGTGTGGCTTGTTCTGCCGGCTTGGCGATGACTGTATTCCCCGCGGCCAGCGCCGCCGCCACCTGACCGGTAAAGATGGCCACGGGAAAGTTCCACGGGCTGATGCAGACAAATACGCCGCGCCCGCACAACCGCAGGCTGTTGCTTTCCCCGGCGGGTCCCGGCAGCGCCGTTTCAGCGCTCATCAGCCGGCGACTGCAGGCGGCATAGTAACGCAGGAAATCTACCGCCTCGCGCACATCGTCATGGGCATCGCGCAGGCACTTGCCGGCCTCCAGCACGCACAACGCGGCCAGTTCCGGCAGGCGTTCCTGCAGCAGGTCTGCCGCCTGGTCAAGCAGGGCGGCCCGATATTGTGCAGCGGTGTTGCGCCATGACGGGAAGGCATCAGTGCAAACGGCTAAGGCCTGGGCGGCGACTCCCGGCGTGGCGTCCCATACCCGGCCGCTGCGCTCTCTGGTGTGCGCCGGGTTATAGACGTTCCTGGATTTGCCGCGCAGGGACTGGCCGTTGACCATGGGCGTGGCCGTCCACTCCGCGCTACGCGCGCGGGACAGGCTGTCCAGCAGTAACGCCTGCTGCGTGCGCTCGGCGAAATTGAAGCCACGGGAGTTCTGCCGCTCAGGGCGGAACAGGTCCGGCGGCGTCGGTATGCGCGGATGCCGGGTGATGTCGCTAGCCTGTGCAACTGCGGCAACCGGGTCGGCTATCAATTCGGACAGGGCGACTCCCCGGTCAGCAATGCGGTTGATAAAAGACACGTTGGCGCCGTTCTCCAGCAAGCGGCGCACGAGGTAGGGCAACAAGTCCTCGTGCGCGCCCACCGGCGCATAGACGCGACAGTGGGCGTTCAAGCCCTGCGGGTCGGTGACATGCGCATACAGGTCTTCACCCATACCGTGCAGGCGTTGGAACTCGAACTCCCGGTCGCCGGCATGGTGGTGGATGTAGCTGACGGTATGGGCATTGTGCGTGGCGAACTGCGGGTAAATGTATGAGCAATGCGTCAGCAGGTAACGGGCGCAGGCCAGATAGGATACATCAGTATGGCGTTTTAAGGTAAACACCGGGTAGTCTGCCAGCCCCCGTTCCTGGGCCTGCTTGATCTCCATATCCCAGTAAGCGCCCTTGACCAGACGCACCGGCAGCAGGCGTTGCTGTGCCTCAGCCAGTTCGTTCAGGTATTGCAGCAGGGGCAGGGCGCGCTTCTGGTACGCCTGCACTGCCAGGCCCAGACCCGCCCAGGCACGCAGGCTGGCGTGGCCGAACAGGTAGGCAAAGACTGCTATGCTCAATTCCAGCCGTTCTGTCTCCTCTGCGTCGATGGTTACGGCAATCCCGGCGCTACGGGCAGCTATGCACAGGCGTAGCATACGCGCGCGCAGTTCGCGTAACGCACGCGTTGATTGAGTGGGTTCGAAGCGCGGGCAAAGCGATGATAACTTCACTGAAATACCTGGTTTTTCCAGGATAGTCGTTGCCGGTTCAACCGCCCTGCCAAGGGTCTGAATGGCGTGGGTGTAAGATTGCTCGTAACGGTCCGCGGCAGTGGCAGTCAGAGCCGCTTCTCCGAGCATGTCATAGGAAAAACGATAGCGCCGCAGCGCGGACTTGCCACTGCGCTGCAACGCCTCGTTAATGTTGCGTCCCAGCACGAACTCGGCCGCCATGATTTTCATGGCGCTTTTCAAGGCGGTGCGCAGCACCGGTTGCTCCAGCCGCCCCAACAACTTGCGCAACAGCTCAGACAGCGCTTGGGCGTTATCCTGCTCCCGGTACAGCAGTTTCCCGGTCAGCATCAGGCCCCAGGTGGAAGCGTTAACAAACAGCGACGGGTCCTGCCCCAGGTGCTGCTCCCAGTTTGCCGACGTGAGCTTGTCGGCAATCAGGGAGTCCATGGTGCCGGCGTCCGGTATCCGTAACAGCGCTTCGGCCAGACACATCAGCGCCACGCCCTCATGGGAGGACAGGTCGTAATGGTTGAGAAAGGCGTGCAGACCGGAAGCCTGCCCCTGCTGCGCCCGCACCACCTGTGCCAGCGTCCGGGCCGTTTCTGCTATCTGCTGCGCCAGTTCAGGTTGCGCCTGCGCCAGCGGCAGCAAGCGGGCCACGATCAGCCCCTCATCGGCAAGGTAATCGCGGTTGATAGCGGTAAATGCTTCGTTTGTCATGAAATTCTTTCAGCAAGGCGTCGGTGACAATCAGCGGCACCTTTGCAAAAAAATTATTTCAAAGACTAGCATTTAATGCTTAAATTAAGTTTTTATTATTCGACATAAATAAAATTTAATTCTTTAATTTTTTAATTAAACAAAATAAAGGCCACCTCTAAAATAATTACCCCGACATGAAAACTCACCTTGACCGCATCGACCTGAAAATCCTGCGCCTGTTGCAGGGCAACGGCAGAATTTCCAACCTGGATTTGTCCCGGCGCATCCACCTCAGCCCGGCGCCCTGTCTGGCGCGGGTGCGGCGCTTGGAGCAGGCCGGCTATATCAGCCGCTACCGGGCGCAGCTCAACCCGGAACTGCTGGGCCTGTCATTGCTGGCATTTATTGAGATTACCCTGGATCGGACTACGCCGGACGTATTCGAGAAGTTCAAACAGGCGGTTCAGGAGGTGCCTGAAATAGAGGAGTGCCACATGGTAGCTGGCGGGTTTGACTACCTGGTCAAGGTACGCAGCGCCGATATGGAGGCCTACCGGAAAATCCTGGGAGAGAAAGTAGTGACTATTCCGGGCGTGTTACAGACCCATACCTACGTCGTTATGGAACAGGTGAAACAGACCGGGGAGCTGAACATCTGAAGGCCACCTCTAAAAATTAGAGGTGGCCGTGCAGCATTATGGATATGCTGCCATTTTTAAGC